>CAVBQH010000027.1:0-13146 GCA_963597485.1 Acutalibacteraceae bacterium | reverse complement strand
CAATTCCACGGCGCGCACGGTGATTCGACGGTTCTGGAGAGAGAGAAACAGCGCATTTTCCGATCCCTCCCTGGCAATGATCTGCTGCCGCTGCTCAAGATAGGACTGGAGAGCGGCGGCAACCTCATCGCCGAAGTACACGATTGCATCGTAGCCGCCCTTCCTGCGGACCTTAATGCCGTTCTCTTCAAAGTTCAAATCATTCAAATCCAATCCAACGCATTCGCTGACACGAATACCGGTTCCGAGAAGGAGCGTAAGAAGCGCGGTGTCCCGGACAGCGGTTTTACTGTGATACTTGCGCTCGGATTTGGTCAGACCACTTCCGTCCTCCACCTGGTCGAGGAGCTTTGCTACCTCGTTGGGCTCCAGACGGATAATGGGCTTCTCATGGAGCTTTGGCATGGGAATCAGGGCAGCAACGTCCTTTTCGATCAGCTCCGACTGAAAAAAGTAGTGGTACATGCTGCGAATGGCAGAGAGCTTGCGCGCCTTCCCACGTTCGTCATTGGTGTAAATCTTGCCATCCTTCTCGTAGTAGCTGGTCCACTCCATGAATTCTTCGATGTCTTCCTTTTGGATTTGATCGAGAATAGTAATCGGGAAGTGAGGAATCTCTGTTTTGGCAAGCTCCGGGTTATGCTCATGAAGATATTCAAAGAAAACCCGCAGATCATAAGCGTATGCCAGACGCGTCCGACTACCGGTGGTGTCGGCAATGCCACGGAAAAATTGCCGGCAAAACCGCGGGAGCTCGTCCAGAATTTCGCGCATTTTTAATGTATTTTTCTCATCCTGCTCCTGGGAATAGGTTTCAGATATTCCGGTGGAAGAGGAACCTGCAGAGGCTTTTTGCATCTTTATTCTCCGTAATGAATGAAGGAAAATACGTAACTATTCCCTAATTACTGTCCTTCAGCTTGGAATAGGCATTGACGTAGGTGTCACGGTCGATGGCGGCGTGCTCCGGGTGGAGAGGCGGCACCTCTCTGGAGATGCCGATAACCCTTGCTAGCAGTGCGGCACGGCACCCTTTTTCGAGAACCATCACGGCAGCCTCCACATCGTCCCTGCTGCTGCCGGTGCACAGTGCTCCTTTCCCTTTTAGCAAAACAGCATTTCGCCCTTCCAGTGCATTCTGAATGGCGTCAGCATCTGCATCTGCTGTGAGAATTCGAAGAGAGGTACCGGCGATCTGCGCCTGATCGTCGATGTAAGGGAAGAGCACCGGAACCGCAATTTTACTGGCGGCAAGAGTAAACGGAGCGCGGGAGAGGGCAGTGAAAATGCCTGTTTCTGCAGCGCTGGCGACATTGGCACTGGATGGCCCATACTCTGCGAATTCATAATACGAATGCAGATCACTTCCCAGCGCATCCTCTGCGTTCATTTCCTCTTCAGACGGCAAGATCATCTGGTAGGCAATGCTGGAGCGGAGTAGCTCGCGGCAGCGCGCTCTGGAAATGGTTTCCAGGGCGTGGGCAATATCAAAAGCATTTTGGTAATCGGTTCCCATACATTCGGCACCGTGGTTGGCCATTAGGAGGGCATGAGACTCCGGATAGGAGGAGATGGCATCGGATACATTATCGCTCAGTTCCTTGGAACCATTCAGTCCATAGCCGGCTGTTGGAACTGCCGGGCCCAGAAGCTGGCGCA
Organism: Acutalibacteraceae bacterium; assembly: GCA_963597485.1. Taxonomy (GTDB): domain Bacteria; phylum Bacillota; class Clostridia; order Lachnospirales; family Lachnospiraceae; genus CAG-791. The sequence continues at coordinate 11,487 of CAVBQH010000027.1, read as the reverse complement.
TATTCTGTGCTTCCGGGATATTCGCAATGGGCTCGCCCAAAATACTAAGAGCGGAAGCATAATTCTGATGCGTATGAATAACAAAGTTGACATCCGGACGAATCCGGTAGGCATCAGCATGAATCCATTTCTCACTGGATGGCTTCACGTCGCCCTCATAGCTGCAGTCTTCTATGTTAGTGATAACAATTTGCTCCGGCGTTAAGTCTTCGTAGGCACGTCCGCTCGGGGTGATAACGAATTGCGTGTCGCTGATTCTGGCGCTGATATTGCCCCAGGTTCTTGCGATCAAACCGGAATGCAGGAGCTCCATGCCTGCCTTGATTACCAGATTTCTGGCTTCTTCCAGATTATATGCCATATATGTGTTTCTCCTTTCATGCAGCTTGTAAAAGCGGAACAACCATCTGCCTTGTTTTGCTTATACGATGTTCTCACTGCATCCACCATCATAGCCGAAATTCGGATTATTTTGCAGTAGATGATGCGTAAAAATATAATTGACTAAACCGGTCATATATGTTTACCAACATGGTCAATCCTTTGACTGGACGGATTCTACTGACTTATTTGGTCAAAAATGACGGGTATGGCGATCTACAATGCTTGCCTGCAATCCTTGAAAGCATGAGTAATCCGCTCATTTTCTACAAAAATAGCTGCTTACTCAAGCTTTGACGGGTCCCAAGATCAAAATTTTTCACAAGTGCAAGCTTTTATCGGAGCTTTGGACTTTGGCCCATGGCATCTCCGAATTATTCATGAAAAAGTCCCCGATGCATCACGGTGCATCGGGGACTTTCTGCTTACGATTGAATTAGAGTATTACTGGTATTGAGATTTTACAGCTCCGGGAAGATGGGCTTCAGTGCCGGATACAGCTGGCGGTAAGCCTGATATTTTTTCTCATACTTGGCAGCAAGCTCCGGAGTGGGAGATACCTTGTCGGTGGTCTTTACGAGCTTATCTACAGCGTCCTTTACGGTTGCATATTCGCCGCAGGCAACGGCTGCGAGAATTGCGCCGCCGTAGCCGGGGCCCTGCTCGGTTTCCGGTGTTGTCAGTTCCAGATTCAGGACATTTGCAAAGATGGTCTTCCAGAGAGGGCTCTTGGCACCGCCGCCGCAGATCATGCTGGACTTGATTTCAATGCCGAGCTTCTTAGCGGCTTCCAGGGAATCGCGGATACCGAAGGCTACGCCCTCCAGAACAGCCTGTGTCATATCCTCACGGGTGGTGTCCATGGTCATACCGATAAAGCAGCTGCGTGCTGCAGGATCGTTGTGCGGCGCACGCTCACCCATAAGGTAAGGAAGATAGTATACGTGGTTATTGCCGAGCTTATCCTCGGTAATGTCCTTCTGCTCTGCCGGATAGTCCTTGGTACGGATGATTTCATCCATGAACCACTTGTTGCAGGAAGCAGCGGAGAGCATGCAGCCCATGAGGTGATAACCGCCGTCTGCGTGGTCGAACGCGTGCAGTGCATTTCCGCTGTCAACGCTAAAGGTATCGGAAGAGATGAAGATGGTTCCGGAGGTTCCGAGGGAGATGTTGCAGGCGCCGTTTCCTACAGTTGCGGTTCCGATCGCTGCGGCAGCATTGTCACCTGCGCCGGCTACAACCTTAACGCTGGCGGGAAGTCCGAGTTCTTCGGCAATTTCCGGCTTCAAGGTTCCGACAGCCTCATAGGACTCGTAGAGCTTCGGCATCATATCCTCGGTAATGCCACAGATCTCCAGCATGGGCTTGCTCCAGCACTTGTTCTTGACATCCAGAAGCAGCATGCCGGATGCATCGGAGTAATCCGTGCAGTTGACGCCGGAGAGCATGTAGTTGATGTAGTCCTTCGGCAGCATGATCTTTGCAATCTTAGCGAAAAGCTCCGGCTCGTTTTTCTTCATCCAGAGAATCTTGGGAGCTGTGAAGCCAGCGAAGGCAATGTTGCCGGTGTATTCGGTGAGCTTTTCCTTACCGATAACGGTATTCAGGTAGTCTGTCTCTTCCTGTGTACGTCCGTCGTTCCAGAGAATAGCCGGGCGCAGAACGTTGTCCTCTGCATCCAGAGCAACCAGACCGTGCATCTGTCCGCCGGCACCAATGCCTGCTATCTGACTTGCATCAAATCCCTGCACCAGTTCCTTGATGCCCTCCTTTACAGCATTCATCCAGTCCTCGGGCTTTTGCTCAGACCAACCCGGGTGCGGGAAGAAGAGCGGATACTCCTTCGAAACAATGTTTTCGATCTTGCCATCCTCCTTCATAAGAAGGAGCTTTACAGCAGAGGTACCAAGATCAACACCAATGTACAGCATATGTTTTCCTCCTATGCAATTACCATTAATGGTTTTGCGAATATGGCGTTCTCGCCAAATTAAATTTCAAAATAAACCTTGAAAACGGATGCATCTCATGTCTGATTTATGAAATTTTGATTGGCTCTGAACAGTTGATTTTATTATGGAAAAGCCAAAATGGAAAGTCAATGCAACACGTGACTTTCTTTTGTCGGTTTGTGCGCGTTCGATCGGGAAGATTTTCAGCAGCCGAACTGTGCGAAGATGTCTGGTGCTGAAGAGGTGAATATGAACAGAAAGGTGCGGTACTTTTACGGAATCTTAATGAGGCGGCTGCATTACGGTGTGCTATACTTGTGAGGTACGTCAGCTTTTCTGACGACAGGCCAAGGATATGCTGCAATGGTTTAGCATACATCTCAATTTTGCTGCTCGAAAATGCCGTATGGCATTTTCTCCTTGCATATTGGAAAACCTCGATGTGGCTGACAAGAGACATGTTACCGGAACTTTATATCAAAAGGAGATGCACTTTATGAAATATCGGCCGACACGCACACAGGTTACCTGGGGAATCACGGCGTTTCTGACCTTCGTCGCCTGCGTTGTCTTCACGTATATGCTGTACAACGGGAAAACGTTCCTACAGGCCTTCAATAACGTTATGGGAAGCCTGGAGGCCATTCTGTTCGGCATTATCATCGCATTCATCCTGAATCCGGTGATGAAGTTCGTCGAGAAAAAGCTCCTCGCACCGATCTACCTGCACCGCGGCATTGATGTCTGGAGAGACGATCAGAAAAAAAAGCGACTGCAGATGCGGAAGATCTCCGTTGCGGCAACCATTGCGTTCTTTGTGGCCATTCTGGCTGCTATGCTGGCCATTGTTCTGCCGCAGCTGGTGAACAGCATCCGGACGATCTTCGTGAATCTGTCTGTGTATGAGCAGAATGTACTGAACTTCCTGGACCAGGTTTCGCAGAGCAACCCGGAGCTGGGCGATCAGGCCGGTGCCATGGTTGTTCAGGCCGAGAATGCACTGGAAAGCTTCTACAACAACAATATTGCAGCCAATATCACGGATGTGCTGCAGCTGGTTGCGAGCCAGGCGGTTTCTTTTGGAAAGGGCATTTTTAACTTTATCATCGGCATTATCGTATCCATCTATCTGCTGTATACCAAGGATACTCTTTGCGGGCAGGGGAAGAAGATTGCTTATGCTCTGTTTAGTGAGAGATGGGGCAATGAGATTGTCGGAGGCTGCCGTTATATTAACCATACGTTTGTGGGCTTTATTACCGGCAAGATTCTGGACTCCTTTATCATTGGCATTCTGTGCTTTATTGCAACCAGTCTGATTACACACACACCGTTTCCGGTGCTGGCGTCCTTCATCGTTGGCTTTACCAATGTAATACCGTTCTTCGGGCCGTTCATCGGTGCCGTGGTCGGCGGACTTATTGTATTCATGATTAATCCGCTGGATGCACTTTGGTTTGTCATACTGTGCCTGATCCTGCAGACCTTTGACGGATACATCCTGGGCCCGAAGATTCTGGGCGATTCGACAGGTCTGTCCAACTTCTGGGTGATTTTTGCGATCATGCTGTTCGGCGGCCTCTGGGGCGTGCCCGGCTGGGTGATCGGCGTGCCGCTGTTCGCCGTATTCTATACGATCGTGACAAGGCTGGTGAACCACTGGCTCCGCAGACGCGGCAAAACGACCGAATCAGAGCACATGCAGGATGTGGCCTACTATGAAAACGGTGTTGAACGGAAGGTTGGCGATGAAACGGCAACGGCTTACTATGCCAACCGCAAGGAGAGCAACTCCTGGGCCAGAGCGCTCGGGATTGATGTGGAGAAGCTTGCCGGCAGAAAGACATCTTCGAACGATACGAAGAATGCCGGAAAGAAGTGAAAGTGACGCCGGCCGGGCGTCAAGGCGGCGGTTGACGATACGGGTCCGGGCTTTGCAGAGACCAGCTGCCGGCTGATTGTCGGCACGCTATGAATGCAGCTGTGCCATATCGGGCTCGGTATCTCTGCGGAGCATTCCGGGCGTGGTATTGTAGTATTTACGGAACAGCTCACAGAAATATTCGGCGGATCTGGATGAAGAGCACAAGCTGCGATAAGGATATGCAAGCATTTCACGCCGCGAACTGTCAGTTTCGCGAATGTTGCTCTGAATGTTACTGTATGGGAGGATTTTGTTTTGCGATTTGTGATTCAGCGGGTGCAGCATGCATCGGTAACCGTGGATGAACAGGTAATTGGTCAAATCGGAAAGGGCCTGCTGGTCCTGATCGGCATCGAGGATTCTGATTCTGAAGCGGTTGCGGATCGAATGCTTGCCAAGCTGATTGGCCTTCGCATCTTTGAGGACGCGAACGGTAAGACGAACTGCAATCTGGATGTGGTTCAGGGAGAGCTTCTTTTGGTGTCCCAGTTCACACTGTATGCCGATTGTCATCACGGCAATCGGCCTTCCTTTATTCGTGCCGGAAAACCGGACATGGCAAATGCCCTGTATGAGTACATGATCGATGCCTGCCGTCAGAAGGTTCCTGTGGTGCAATGCGGCCAGTTCGGCGCCGATATGAAGGTGGAGCTTCTCAATGATGGGCCGTTTACAATCATTCTGGACTCGGAGGAGCTGGGATATGTATGAGATAATGCGTCAGGCATAGAGTTGGCCAATTTTATAGTGAAGGGAGAAATTGGCGGATCTTGGTTGATTTGCATCCAACTATTCGTAAAAGCTGCATTTTGCGAATAGTTGGATGCCGCTCTCACACCGCTTCATTGTTAATTGACATTTTGATTGTTTGGTCACCTCGTTCTAAAGCCTTTTTTCACCACACAGTCAAAATGTCAACGAGCTGGTCGGATCTCTTATTTACTGAATAGTTATCTTTGGGGTAAAGAAAACAGGTATACCTACAATCATCATAGGTATACCTGTTTTTTAAATTCTAAACAATTACAAAGCTTTAAAAACAGCTCAACAGCTCATTATTCGGCTTTTTCTTTATTCGCCCTTGCAGCCTCGAAATCATCCACCATCTGACAGATCAGATTGACCGCACCGTCAATGCCAAGAAGCGCGGAATTGATGGAGAAATCGTAGGTGTCAGCACGGCCCCATTTGTGGCTGGAATAATAGTTATAATAGCTCTGACGCTGCTTGTCCTTCTTGTTCATGAAGTCGCGTCCCTTCTGACGTGTATTGATGTCCGGGTAACGACGCATGATTTCGTCAATACGGCTGTCCTCATCGGCATGAATAAAGATGTTGATGACATTGTCGCGCTCGGCCAGTGCATTATCTGCACAGCGTCCGATAAATACTGCAGGACCCTCGTCGGCCAGCTTCTTAATCGTATCAAACTGTGCCAGAAACACCTTCTGGCTGATCGGCATATCGACAAAACTGGATGCATTATAGCCGAACGAATAGGTATCCATTACAAGATTGTACAGGAAGGAGTTCGTGGCGCGTTCATCGTGCTGCTCAATCATTTCCTTGCAAAAACCACTGTTGCCGGCTACATGAGCAATCAGCTCCTTGTCGTAATACTTAATGCCGTAGTGTGCGGCAACCTTCTCACCGATTTCTCTTCCGCCAGATCCAAATTGTCTTCCAATTGTAATGATTGTATTCATATTGCCTCCTTACGTCCCGTCCGGTCACTGCGATACCGTTGCTTCTATGACCTTGATCGATTTCGTTAGTCTTATTATAGTAAGATTTTACGAAATTTGCACGCATTTGCTTGAAATTAGCAAACCGGTGATGGACAAGAACTTCTTACCTGCCATATTGAGTTTTTCTGAGAGCAGGAAGACAAATATACAGCTACAGTATCTCCAGCAAATGTCGAAAATAATCCGGAAGCGGCGCATCGGTTTCAATATACTCGCCGCTTACAGGATGCATAAAGCCCAGTATTCTGGCATGAAGGCACTGCCCCTCCAGCCGAAAAGGCGATGTCCTTGAGCCGGCATAGACCTCATCTCCGAGCAGCGGATACCCAATGCTGGCCATATGCACACGGATCTGGTGAGTTCGGCCGGTCTCCAATCGGCATTCAACGTAGGTATATTTATCGAATCGTTGCAGTACTTTGACGTGGGTTACGGCATGCTTTCCGGTTCCGGTTGGGACAACGGCCATTTTCTGGCGATTATTGCGGTCTCGTCCGATGTCTCCCCGGATTATCATTTCATCCTTGGGCAGAACGCCGTAGCAGATCGCTACGTAGCGGCGTACGATGGTGTGGTCCTTCAGCTGCTGCGCAATGCTTTGATGTGCCAGGTCATTTTTGCAGATCAAAAGGGATCCGGTGGTATCCCGGTCAATCCGATGGACAATTCCGGGCCGAAGGACTCCGTTAATGCCGGAAAGGGAATCCTTGCAATGATACATGATCGCATTCACCAACGTGCCGCTGTAATGGCCGGGTGCCGGATGAACGACCATTCCCTTAGGTTTATTCACGACAAGGACATCGTTGTCCTCATAAAGGATATCCAGTGGAATCTTCTCCGGCAGGATATCCGGCAGGACCTGCTCCGGGATGGAAAAGGTGACAAGATCCTTCTCCCTGACCTTTAAGGATGCCTTGGCGCTTTTACCGTTCACGAGGACATGTCCGTCCTTTAAAAGGCCCTGCAGGTAGCTGCGGGAACGGTCCGGTATCTGCGTTGCAAGAAGCTTATCAAGCCGAAGGCCTTCCTCTTCTTCTCCTACAATGAAAGAATCTGTATTCATAGACGGGTTTTATCCTTTGGCATGCAGGAACGCAAAGTCCTCATCCTTATAGTAAAAAAGTACGAGCAAAACCAGTGCTGCCGTTGCGATGGTGACATACATATCCGCAACATTGAAAACCGGGAAATGAATCAGTGAGATATAAATAAAATCACGGACATATCCCAGCCGAATCCGGTCCACAAGATTTCCTACGGCGCCGGAGCTGATAAACAGAAGGGAAACGGCAAGCGGAAGGTAACGCCGCGTTTTCGGAACGCGGACCAAAGCAGCACCGATCAGCACCGTGACGACGGCGGCAATCAGAATAAACAGCCATTGTGCATTTTCCAGCAGGCTGAAGGCAGCTCCGGTATTCTGCAGATAATACAGCTCCAAAGCGCCGGGAATCAGCTCAATCGGCTCATTTCCGCAAAGACAGTTCTGTGCCAGCGACTTTGTCCATAAATCCAGTGCAATCAGGAGAAGCCAGGCTGCAGCGGATATGAAAGCGGTTGGCAGAATAATCCGTCTTTCCCTGCGTTCAGATGGTTCGCTGTGTGATGATGAATCGTTATTTAGCATTATGCTCCTTCTCCGGTTTTGGCAGAAAAATCAAGCTCGTGGATACCAGCCAGAAGCTCCTCATCTGTCACTGTTGTATCAACATAGGCATCACCGATGGAATGCAGCAGAATAAAGCGCAGAGCACCGTTTTGCACCTTCTTGTCGGATTTAGTGAGCGCCAGCACCGCCGCTGCATCGATGGATTCCAGAGAAATCGGAAGGCCAAACGGGACGAACATGTCGCGCACCTCATAGTATTCCTCCCATGAAAGGTGCTTGCGCTGATAAGAGATGTATGCAGCAGCTACGCACCCAAGCGCAACACATTCTCCGTGCGTCATTTCAAAGTTCAGGTGCTTTTCAATGGCGTGTCCGATGGTATGGCCGAAATTCAGCAGCATCCGGTCGCCCTTTTCATAGGGATCCGATTCGACCACGGCCTTTTTGATTTCATTGCTGCGGTAGAGCATTTCGGACAAAACAGCGGGATCGCGATCTGTGATTTCCACAATGTGGTCAATCAGCCATACATAAAACGCGCTGTCTTTTATCAATGCGCTTTTCATAATCTCAGCAAAACCGGAGGCAAACTGCCGCCCATCCAGCGTCTGCAGGAAATCAGGATTCTCCCAGACAAGGCGCGGCATTTTGAATGCACCGACCATGTTCTTATATCCATCGAAGTCCACGCCGGTTTTGCCGCCAATGGAGGAATCAGCCTGTGCTAAGAGCGTAGTCGGGATCTGGATAAAATCGATCCCGCGCATATAAACCGCTGCGGCGAATCCGGTCATATCCCCGACTACACCGCCGCCAAGAGCAGCAAGGACGCAGCTTCTGTCGAAGTGATTCTCAACAAGAAAGCCCAAAAGGCTTCGAATCTGATCCAGCGTCTTATTCTCTTCTCCGGCAGGGATCGCGTATACCAGAGGCTTTGTATCGAACAGCTCTGCGATCTTCTGTGAATACAGCGCAGCTACAGTGGTATCCGTTACAATGCAGAACCGGCGTCCTTCGAAACCAAGGCGCAGGAGCTCTCTTTGGAACTGGGAGGAGTCGGTGCTGTAAAGAATGTCATAGCAAGGTTGTCCGTCCTTATGAACGGACAGGCGGTTCATGTTCTTACTCATGGATAATTCTCCTGGATGTATGTCACCCTCTCTTCTGCGGAAAACCGTCATTGAAAGGTGCGAACCTGTTGGCTCTAAGACAGAAAAGCGCACCAACACAGGTGTTGGTGCGCTGATATCTGCCATGGATGATCGGTCATTTCCTTGTATATCTGCCGAATGTATGCCGTTACACGCGCATGCGTTCTGCTGGGCTCAGCCGTACCAGCGCTGCTAATAAGCGCTTCCCATGTTCATGGTGTTGTTGACGAACGGATTGGAGCTGCCGTCATTCATTCCGCCTGCAGCGCCGCCCATGCCATTCATGCCGCCCATGCCGTTCAAGCTGCCCTGTGAAGCAGCTGCGCTGGCGAGGATTCCGGATACAGCATTGGGACGTCCGCCAGCAATGTCACCGGCAATATCAACATCCTCCGGCGTAATCACAATAATATACTGCGAAATCCGCATGAAGTTGCCGTGAAGGGCGTAGCAGGAACCGGATGCAAAGTCCACAATCCGCTGTGCGGTGTTGACATCCAAACCCTCCAAATTCAGCATTACAATTCGGTGAGCAAGCAGCGTATCCGTGATCTGTCGTGCGTGATCAAAAGAGCTCGGCTTGATCACACGGACCTGCTGAGACTTTCCAGGATTCATATTCGGACGCATCGGAACAACCTGTGCGCCGCCGGAACGGCCTCCGCCCTGATTGCCCGCAGGACGAATGGAGGTACGGTTATTGGAACGCTGCGGACGATCATACACCTCATCCTCGTCCTCATCGTCATCCGGATCATTGCGCCGCTTGCCGCGGCCAAAAATGCCCTTTCCTCTGGGCTCATCCTCATCCTGATCTTCGTAATCATCCAACTCCGGATCGTAATCGTCCTCGTCACCAGATACGAAACGGCTAGTCAGATTGTCAAAAATACCCATATTATCTCTCCCATGTGAGATCGTCTATTCATTTTCAAGATTCCATACTTTGTTATTATTGAATGAAAACGAAGACATGTCAATGTAAAAATGCACGTTATTAAGCCTTGCACCTCAAATTAATACTCGAGAATTGCCCGATGACACCTTCTGCCGCTTATTCGTACAAAAATTCATCCGGCGAGGTTGCATCGGCATTCAACACAATATAGTCATATTCCCGGAGGCCGTAGGTGGAATTTGCTTCAACGATGGCATAGTCATCATTTTCTGCCATTTTGGTCACCTGGCAGAAATCGGCATATCCTTTATTAATGTTATAAACACCCGTCAGCGTGTCGGTCATGCCGGATGAGAGCGTCAGCGTCTCCGAGGAATTCGGCTTCACCAGAACATCGCCGTCTGAGAGGCTGTCCTGACTCAGATAATAATTATCGTCATCATCTTCCTTGGTGTAGGGAGTCACGGATATAAATTCAGTGCTCTTCTCTCCGTCGGCATCAACAATCTGGCGCAGCACACCGCTCCCGGATCCGCCAGTCCCCATACCTTCTGTAATATAGTCCTTGGAAACGACATAGAAGGCATCATCAATAAGAGCTGTTTTGGGAACCTTCAGCCCGGTCTGTGAATCATTCAGCACCTCAATCGTAAGGAAACGGTCTGTGCAAAAGGTGATCATCGAATTGGTGAAGGTGAGTTCCACAAGGAAGTGCTCTTCATCCAGCTTGCGGATCTCTCCTACGGTCGCCCAGGATTCGTATTGATTCTTTAGAAAGCGGACCTCAACGACGCCCTCTTCGGTGAAATAATCCGCTTCTTCCTGCGAAGAAACCTGGATGGCAATGCTCCAGTCCTCCGAGGTTTCCAGCTTGTAGGCGGGATCTCCCTCCACAACCAGATCACCGTTTGTCAGGTCGGTTTTCTCATAATTGGAGGTATCAAAATCGCTGATCACCAGGTCCTGAAAGGTCTTTCCCTCGTATCCGTCCACACTGTAGACAATATCTCCGGTATCTGTCGTATTGCAGTAGTGCAGAGAGGAGGCGGAGGTCGAAGAAAGATCCTTAAGAATGCTGCTGTTGGTCATCTTCTGAATCGAGGCGGAAAGAGACGATTTGAAGGTGTATACCTGTCCGAAATCCGCAGCAGAAAAGCTGTCCTCAAAGGAAGAAATGTCGGCTGCAATTGACTGATAATCGCTGTCCGAGAGGATGTTGTTCTCTGTGGCATTCTGGGCCAGATAGGACTGTACCTGGCCGGATTCATCCACGGTATATGCGAGCGCACCGCAGCCAAGGCGTTCCGTCTCCGGGGAATAGTAATTGATATAACCGGAGTACTCGCTTCCAACCACAGTTTCGCTGCGAAGGGCGAGTCCCTGATAAATACGGTCCGACGCCAGCGAACCTGTACGGACCTCATAGGCAACTACATGCTTGGCAGTGACATAGCGAATCAGAGAATAGGCGGTGTAGATCAGGATTACCGCCATAATAATGATGCCGAAATTAAGATTAACCGGCTTTTGATACTGAATAACACGGCCGGATCCATTGCCCCCGTTTCCCCTTCCGGGATCCTGCGTCGCCTTGGATGACGCGTAGCCCCTTCCGGCCAGCCGCTGATCATAGGCTCTGGCGTTCGAGCGCTTCCCCGTGCGAGCCTTCTGGCCGGAAGGCGTCCTTCCCTGCGCATTTCGTCCGTTGCGGGCACCAGTATTCGAATTTCGGCTGCGGTGATCGGTCAAAAAGAATTACCCCATTCACAATGAAAGCCTTGGAAACAACGTCCCAAGGCTTTCGGAAGTACTATACAA
>CAVBQH010000026.1:0-9482 GCA_963597485.1 Acutalibacteraceae bacterium | reverse complement strand
GTTTCCGCCGTCACCACCATCCGGACCGCCGGCCGGGACAAATTTCTCGCGCCGGAATGACACGTGTCCATCGCCGCCTTTGCCGCTGATGATGGTTATGGTCGCCTTATCTACAAACATAACATTCTCCTGGTATAAAAAATGCTCCGGGCAGACCAATGCCTGTCCGGAGCCAACGGTGCTGTGATGGAATTACTGCTCGTTTGCAGCTTCAACCGGGTGAACGGATGCTCTCTTGCCATCCTTGCCCACTCTCTCGTATCTCAGAATACCGTCTTTCAGAGCGTACAGAGTGTCATCACCGCCGATTCCTACATTCAGACCGGGATGAATTCTGGTTCCGCGCTGTCTGTAGAGAATGTTGCCAGCCTTAACAAACTGTCCGTCTGCTCTCTTGGCACCCAGTCTCTTGGAATTGGAGTCACGGCCGTTCTTGGTGGAGCCCATTCCTTTGTGGTGTGCGAAGAACTGAAGACTTAAGTTTAACATTGTGCTACCTCCTCAATTCTGTGACTCAGATATCGTTTCCCGTACTGACTCTCTATCCACTCCAGCCCATGAATCATACAGTCGATCAGGAATTCTCCCTTCTCGCCTGGATCCTGCAGAAAGTTGCAGACAAGATCGCCGCCGTTTACGGCATCCGCCTCAACCTCCATATCCTCATGGAGCAGATCCATCAGACAATTCATCGTATTGATGATAATTGCACTGGTGCCTGCACAGACGATATCTTCACCATCCATGCAATAATCTGTATGTCCTGTGCAGGAAATGGAACGAGTGTGTCCATCCGTTGTCCGGATAATCTGAACCTTCGTCATGCGTCTCAGCCGACAATGCTGTCGATCTTAACACGCGTAAATGCCTGTCTGTGACCGTTCTTCTTGTGATAGCCGGTCTTCGGCTTGAAGTGGTAAACCACAACCTTCTTGCCGCGTCCCTGCTCCATAACAGTAGCCTCAACCTTAGCTCCTGCTACGTCACCGGCAACCTTCAGCGTATCAGCGCTGATTGCCAGAACCTGGTCAAATGTAACCTTGTCTCCTGCAGCGGCATCGAGCTTTTCAACCTCGATCACGTCGCCCTCAGAAACCTTATACTGCTTTCCACCAGTTGCGATAATTGCGTACATCTTCGGTACCTCCTTCTCCTAAGTCTCGCTGATTACGGCGGAGTCGTCCGGATCAGATCCGGCGTCCCTCTTCCTGCATGGCTTCTGCAGTACCTACAGGCCACACCTAATGCCTCACCATGCGGCATACTCGATCATAATAGAGTGTTCATCCGCTTCTGTCAAGAGCATTTTAATGTCAGTTCAATACTCATACAGTGACAGAGCAGTGGATACCTCCGCTAGTACATCGTTTGCAAAATAACTGGCCTAATAACGCAGAACTTTTTTCTGAGGGTGCGTGTCAAAAAACGTAGGCGTAGCGGGCTACGCTGAGGATTTTATATAATCATCCTCGATACACATCCTTAAAATCTCGCTCTGCCTCTCTTCTGGCGTCCTTGCGCTTGATGTCCTCCCGCTTATCGTAGTTGTGCTTACCGCGGGCCAGGCCGATTTCCACCTTGCAGCGGCCGCCCTTGAGGTACACCTGCAACGGCACGATGGTGTACCCTTTCTGCGACACCGCCTGGGAAAGCTTCATAATCTGACTCTTGTGCAGGAGGAGCTTGCGGACCCGCAGCGGATCCCGGTTGAAAATATTCCCCTTCTCATAGGGGCTTATATTCATTCCTTCCACAAAAGCCTCGCCGTCCCTGATGCTGACATAGGCTTCCTTCACACTGCACTTTCCCTGTCGAATCGATTTGATCTCCGTACCGAACAGAGCTATGCCGCATTCGTATTTTTCTTCTATAAAGTAATCATGATACGCTTTCTTATTGTTCGCGATCAGTTTGATGCTCTCCTGCATGATGCTTCCTTCTGCGGCGCTTTTTGCCGCTGTGCCTTCCCTCGTCACCGCCGGAAGGCCGTCCGTGTTTTTTCTTTGCCTTAGGCGCAGCGGCATCGCCGGAACGTGTCAGGCGGCGAATTCTGCCATCCTCCCCATGAGGCTTCTTCTGCAGATCCCCTGAGCAGGCATCGTCGCCCATCGCATCCTGATTGCCGGATTTCTTCCTGCGAGGTTGCTTCGTTGCACGGTCTGTGTTTCCTTCTTGAGATCCTTCCCCGTCATTTTCCGTTTGCAGCTCAAAATCAATGGTCCGTGCTGTTGTGTCCACCGAAGACACTACAACATTTATCTTCTGTCCGAGGCCAAAGCTCTTCCCGGTGCGTTCTCCGACCAGAAGTGCCTTTTCCTCCACATACGAATAATAATCATCCCTCAGAGACCGGACCGGGATAAGCCCCTCCACGGTGTTAGGCAGCTGCACGTAAATGCCCCAGCCGGTTACGCCGCTGATGCTGCCGGTAAACGCCTCGCTCAAATGCCCCTTCATGTACTCGCACATCTTCTGCTTGTTGGTTTCCCGCTCCGCTTCGTCCGCGCGGCGTTCCATATCCGAGGACTGGCGGCACGCCTCCGGAAGGATGCTGTCATAATGGCTTCTTCGCTTGGCCGTCAGCTTTCCTCTTTGATATTCCTTGATAATCCGGTGAATCTGCAGATCCGGATAGCGCCGGATCGGTGATGTAAAGTGACAGTAATACCGCAGTGCCAGGCCAAAATGCCCTCCGCACGTCGTCGTATACATAGCTCGCTGCATGCTGCGCAGTGTCATCACGCTGATGGTCGCCTCCTCCGGCTTGCCCTTAAGGCCCGCCAGAAGCGTTTGTAGCTCCTTCGGATGGATTTCACCCTGCTTCCAGTTCAGGCGATACCCGTAGCTCTGCACGAATTTGCGCAGATTCTGCATCTTTTCCTCATCCGGCACCCCATGCGTACGAAAAACAAAAGGAACTCCCAGCCAGTAGAAATGCTCCGCAACGGTTTCATTGGCGGCAACCATGAAATTTTCGATCATCATCGTAGCTGCATTTCGTTCGTACGGAACAATTTCCGTCACATGACCGTCTGTATCCAGATGGATTTTGCATTCCGGAAATTCGAAATCAATGGCGCCGTCTGCCATTCGCTTTTTAGACAGGATACCGGATAAGCGCAGGCCGCGCCGCAGCATGGCTGCAATGGCATGGGACTTTGTTATAATCCCCCGCTTCATTCCCTGCAGGGAAAGCTGCGCTTTAATTTCACTCTCGTCCTTCTCATCAAAGAGCCGCATGACGCCGGGATAGGACAGCTTGGCATCCGAGCGAATCACCGTTTCCGCAATGCGGGCTTCCGTGACATTCCCGGTCTTATCCATTCGCATGATGCAGCTAAGGGCAAACCGGTCCTCTCCCGGATTCAGGGAACAGATGCCGTTGGAAAGCTCATGGGGCAGCATCGGAATCACGCGGTCCACCAGGTAATTGGAGGTCGCCCGTTTCCTTGCCTCCAGGTCCAGTGCCGTATTCTCTTTGACATACTCAGCAACATCGGCAATATGTACCCCCAGCTCCCAGGCAGCGTCCTCATCCTTAAGCCTGCGAACCGAGATGGCGTCATCAATATCCTTGGTATCCGGTCCGTCAATGGTCACCGTCAGAACATCCCGCCAATCCTCGCGCTCGCCCTCATCCCAGTCAGTCGGAATCACCTGCGGAATCTGCCGCACCTCCTCCATGACCTCCTCCGGAAAGCTCTGCGGAAGATTGTAGGCCCGTATGATCGACAGGATATCAACTCCCGGATCATCCATATGTCCAAGGATCTCCGTGATCTCCCCCGTCAGCGCTGACGTACCGAAACGCCCCCTGCGGGCGCCTTTCCGCCGCGTAAGCTCTTCCTCGCCGTAATCCGTGATATGAACCACCACCTTGTGGCCGTTAACTGCGCCGGCGCAGCTCCCTTCCGGAATACGTACATCCGTCGGAATCTTCCGGTTGTCCGGTATCACGCTTCCCTTCCGGCCATCTCCGTAAAAGGTTCCCACAACGCTTGTAGTATTGCGGGTAAGAATGGATGTGACCTCCGCCTCCTGGCGATGCGTTCCCTTGCTGCCGGAAGCGGCGCCCCGCTCAAATCCCGGAAGCAGCGTAGCCTCCACTATGTCACCGTCCAGAGCCGTCCCCGTCATCCCCTCCGGAATGAACAGATCCTGCTCCAGCTCCGGCACCGCAACAAAGCCAAAGCCTCTGGCATTGGCGCAGAAGGTTCCCTGCATAACAACCGGTTTTGATGATTTTTTATGAGATGAACTCATGAATTCCTTTCCTAACAATAAAAGCGTCCCTGGCAGCCAGGAACGCTTCTTGATCGTCAAATATCCTCCGCAGTGCAAATCCCCCAAAACGAACACCAACTGCTCGGAGCGAATTCCGGAACAGACTATCAGAACAGATTCATGTTCAGAAGAACGGCAAGCACAAAGAAAATAACACAAAGTGCGATCGTTGCCTTAACCAGATGTCCTTCTACCGAGCGTCCCTTGTTCTTGCCCCAGTATGTGTCCGCTGCACCGGCAATGGTTCCAAGTCCCTGGGACTTTCCCTCCTGCATCAGTACAATAACCGTCAGAACAATGCTGACCACAATAAGAACGATGGTTAAAATCCAACGAATAATACTCATCTTGACTTCCTGACCTTATTTCTATAATTTAATTGCTGTAACAGTATGCAGTCTCGCATACATCGCAGATTATAACAAAGGACCCCTATCGTGGCAAGTAAAAAACAAACCCTCACATCCATTTTAACAGCTCTTATCATCGCCTTTTTCCTGATGCTGTTTCTGACCCGCTCCTCGTTTTTGTATCCATATAACAACTGGGACGATTCCAACAGCTATTTTTCCATGGGTAAATCCATGTTTCACGGCACACTGATTTACCGCGATCTCTTCGACCAGAAGGGGCCGTACCTGTATTTTATCTATGGCCTCTGCTCACTTTTATCGCGAACCACCTTCTACGGCGTTTTTGCCATGGAAGTAATCTGGGCCGCAGCCGATCTCCTGCTGATTAACAAGGTGCTTCGAATTTACTGTAGCAAAAGGGTCTCGCTTTTCCTCTCGCCGCTCCTTCTAACATGCATGTTCGCCTCCAAGAGCTTTTACTGGGGCGGCTGTGCCGAGGAGCTGTGCCTTCCGTTTCTGCTGTATCCGCTGTATGTACTGATGAGCCGTTTGCAGCGATACTCCTGTAAAAATCATCCCGCCAAGGCCAATTTGCCGAAGTCCTCTGTTTCAGAAACCACTTCCGCAGCGGACGAATTTGCTGCGGATACCGTTTTTTCTTCCAAAGGAAACCCCCGCGAACAAGACGCTGTATTCTCCCCGCGGGACATACTCCTCGCCGGGCTTTGCTGCGGCTTTGTCTTCTGCGTGAAGTTCACACTTATGGGCTTTTTCCTCGGATTTGCGATCATCGTAATCCTGACCTGCCGAAGCCTTCGGGAGTTCTGGATGCTGGCCGGGTGCTATCTTCTCGGAATTCTCCTTCCGTTTGTTCCGTGGCTGCTTTATTTTGCCGTAACCGGCGGACTGGATGACTGGTACCGCGTTTATATCTACACCAATGTCTTCCTCTATTCCGATTTCGGTGCCAACTCCCACGGAGCCAGCGCCGCGCAGAAGGTCTATGATCTCGCCAAGATTCTCTACTGGCTCATTCTCGACAACATCCAGTACTATGTCTTTATTCTGCTGGGCATGCTATGGTCACTGCTTCGAAAGGGAGCTTCGCCGCTGCAGCGGATCCTTACCATTTTGTTGTTTGGCTGCACCTTCCTATTCATCTACATCGGCGGTGCACATCTGCCGTACTACGCGCTGCCGCTGACCGTACTCGCTATTCCTGGTGGCTGCGCTCTGGGAACGGGAATTGATCGTCTCGCCGCACGCAGGAGCTCGCATTCCGTATCCGGTTTGCATCCCGCGTCTTTATGCCGCAGACAAATCGTCCTTGCCTTGCTGCTGGCCGCAGATGCTGCTTTATGCTTCTGCGTGTTCCGGCGCTTTAGCTGGAATGCCGATTACCTCGGTACCCCCAAAGAGGATGTCTTCCTCTCAAAGTTCACAGAAGATATCCGAAACGACCGGGCAGCAGGACTTGTCAGCAGCGAAAATACCACACTTCTAAATATTGGGTGTCTGGACTGCGGACTGTATAACGCCGCCGACATCTACCCCACCTGCTACTGGTTTCAGACGCAGACGCTCCCCGGGGATGAAGTCACCACCGAGCAGCTCTCCTATATCACAGATGCAAGGACTGACTATATTGTCGCCAGAGACACTTATCCGAATGAAATCCGGGAGCACTATGAGCTGATTGACACCTTCCACCAGGATCTTGCCCCGCAGAGCTTTGATTACTACCTGTTCCGCAAATGCAGGTAACCTATCCGATTTCCGCAATGCCTTCAAGCGTTTGGCGAATCTTTTTATCGTAGCCGCCTTTAAAATACAGGCAGGCAGCAGGATCGCTGGCCAGAAGGTCCTTGCCGCCGCTTAAACCCAGCGCACAAGCCCGGCAGCTGCCGCCGCAGCGAACGCGGTGTTCACAGGCACCGCATGTCCGGTTAACCTTAAAAAACTCCTCCAGACGCATGTCAATCAGCTGCATATAGCTGCTGTCCGTAAGGCCGGCCTGAAGACCGATATCCGTAATCTTCGGAAAACCTTCCTGAATGTCATCAAAGGATGACAGAGACAGGCAGGGCAGCATTCGGCTTTCCGGAGATATATACACCTGGCTTCTTGCATGGCCGCACAGCGTCATTCGGGAGCAGTCGAAGTCCGCAGGATATTTTTCCACCGGAATGCGGTAGGTCTTGCTGCCGTTTCCATGGCCGAAGAAAAAACCGCCGAGCATAAGCGGTATCGGTTCCCCATCCTCAAAGTAATGAGGCAGATAGTCCAGATACAGCTCATAGCATTCTTCCATGGTAAGAGTTTGATTCTCCCCTGTCGTTCGCAGCCAGAGTTCACTCTCCGACACCGGATTGACCTTGCAGCTGCCGACATGATGAGCTCCCAGCGTATTGAGGCTTTGACGCAGAAGATGCTTGTTCTTCTGAAAGAGGCAAAGCTCACTGCCCGTAGGAAATCCGCGCTCATAACACAAATCGAACGCCCTTAAGACCATATCTCCTGCATGGGGAATACCTCTTAGCCAGTCGTGCATGCCCTCATCACCGTCATAGCTCATATTGAACTCCGGCTTCTGGCCGTAATGCTCCAGCATGTCAAGGAGTTTTTCATTGACCAACGCCCCATTGGAATAGATCTGAGTAATCACGATCCTGCGTTTGGAGAGCTCCCGCACAATTTCCTCAAAGTCATGGCGTACCAGCGGCTCACCGCCGGTCAGTGTTGTCTTCTGAATGCCGCAGTTTTCAAACTGATCAATAATATCCATGATCTGCTCATGGGTCAGCTCTCCGAGCTTAGCCTCCGGCGCTGACATGTAGCAGTGCCGGCAGCGAAAGTTGCACCGTCCGGTAATGGACCAGTGGGCAGAAGCTATGTAGCGATTGGGATAAAGCCGGTATTTCTGATCCTCTGCTAAGGAAGCGCCGTATTCACAGCGATGAATAATCTTATTCCCTTCAAGCTCCCGAATATTTGCATAGACCGCATCCGGATAAAGCGGCAGTGAAAGGTCCGTCTGTCCGTCGCAAAGGGACAGCGCCCAGAAAAGAGTTTTGTCGACAAACATCACGCTGTTGTCCGGTCGGCGCATCAAAGCGTAAGGAAGCTTGTCATAGCCCCTTAAACAGATGTTCTCGTTAAGAAGATAATATGTACCCGTGCTCATTCATGACACCCTTCATCTAATTTCAAAATCTCTGCAATACTATTAAAGCTCCAGCGTTGCCGCTTAGCAAGGAAATCTCCTGTATGGCGGGAAAAACCAGTGTGAACAGCAGCGCTGTTTCAATTTCTGGTTGACACATCACTCAGACCTCTGTAGAATATTCTGGTATGCGTGCGGAGCTGTCCGTGTCCGGATTCCGCCCGCATCGGGACCCAACTATCACACGTGTTGAATATAGGTTATGGAGGTACTGACACATGGCAAACATCAAATCTGCCAAGAAGAGAATTCTTACCAGCGCCAAGAAGGCGGAAGCCAACAAGGCTGTAAAGACCGGCGTAAAGACCGCTGTCAAGAAGGTTCGCACCGCTGTTGAGGCTGGTGACAAGGCTGCAGCTGCAGAGGCACTCACCGCTGCTACATCTGCCATCGAGAAGGCACAGAGCAAGGGTGTGTTCCACAAGAACACCGCTTCCCGCAAGGTTTCCAGACTGGCATCTTCTGTCAGCAAAATGAACTAAAAGCCACTGTTTCAATCGGATCTTCCAGTTTATATTTTCCGTCTGTCCTTGCACCGCGGCCGGTCAGATGGAATTTCAGAAAATCCGGCAGATTCTGTTATGGTCTCTGCATCACTTATGGCTTTGCATCAAAGACCGCCGCTTCGTTTGATCAGCGAAGCGGCGGTCTTTTTTGCATCACAGTGCACCACTCTCAAAATAAAACGCATTCACAAAGAAATCTCTTTGCGAATGCGTCATTCTCTCTTATCCGGCAAAGTTAATCACGGCATCCTCCGGCTCCTCACACGGCTCTGCGGACACAGTATGAAGGACAATGCCCTCTCCATCGTACGGAGCAAAATTCTCCTTGGACACCTTCGCCGTCAGCAGGATCCACGACTTCTCCGCCAGCTCTTCTGCCTTATCACACTGGCAGGCATAGCCAAGGAACTGCATATCCTCTGCGCAGCACGTCATCGCCAGGCGCCCCGGAACAATATATCCCTTCGGCATTCCATCCGGCTTGGCAACAAGAGCACGGAACCGTACTGTCTTCCCGTCATAGCGGTCCATGTGCTCCATTGCATCCAGATACCACACGCCGTAATGAATGCCCTTCAGCTCAATGATATCCTGACTGATATCAAACGGAAGGTCCTCCTCCGTCGTCAGATCAATCTCTCCGTCCGAATCCTCGAAGATCAGCTCCGCGTTCTTGCACACTGCCTTCACATTCCGTTTGAATTTGATCAGATCATCCTCATCCACATCATCGCAGCGATTGAACATGATCAACTCCGAATTACGAAGCTCCTCAAACAAAAGGGACCGCATCGCCAGATTGGAGAAATATGTTCCAAAGGTGGATGCATCTATGCAGGAAATCTGCTGCTCCAAAACCCACGCATGCGGCAGACGGAAATTCCGGAAATCCCACATCCCGTTCCATTCAATGAGAACACGGCCCGGCTGATATTTGGCATTCAGTGCCATAAGCGTCGCCGGCGTGAACTGGTCCAC
Organism: Acutalibacteraceae bacterium; assembly: GCA_963597485.1. GTDB lineage: Bacteria > Bacillota > Clostridia > Lachnospirales > Lachnospiraceae > CAG-791. The sequence continues at coordinate 138 of CAVBQH010000026.1, read as the reverse complement.
AGAATCGATAACCGCGACATCTGTCCTCGACTGCTGAAGGAGCTTCTCTCCATACTCTTCCTCGCCCTCCTCGCAGAGGATCAGCAGTGTACGATCCTTGGACTGAAAATACGGCTGACCAATCGTGTAGCTGTAGAA
>CAVBQH010000025.1:0-4085 GCA_963597485.1 Acutalibacteraceae bacterium | reverse complement strand
GTGGTGATTGCAGAGGCAGCATCGACCAATTCCAGCTATGGCAATGCCTATGGAATTCCCGGACAGCTGGCAGCCTGCGCAGATTATGAGATGCTGGCAGAGGCGGTCGAGAATGCCAAGGCTCAGGGCTGCAAGTTCAATGTCGGAAAGGTGTATACCTCAGATTTCTTCTATTATCCGCAGGAAGGACTCAATGAGAAGCTCCGCGATTTCGGACACCTTTGCGTGGAGATGGAGACAGCAGGACTGTATTGGACGGCAAGCGCTAACCACAAAAAGGCATTGTCCATCCTCTCGATTTCAGATCACCTGTTCAAGCCGATTGCACTGTCTGCAGAAGAGAGACAGAACAGCTTTACGGATATGATGGAGATCGCGCTGAACACGGCTGTGAAGTTCGCATAATATTGCGCAGCAGTTCACTTGCCAGCCGGCGACGGGTCCTGGCGGAGGTGTCCGGTTCGGGGACTCCTCGCAAGGCCCCGAACGCTGGACATCCATCCGCCACCCTGTCGCCCGGCTGGCAAGTAAGCTGTAGCAAAGATATATACCTCTTGCACACGTTAGTTGACACAAACAGGTGCAGGAGGTATATTTATCAGCGGAAGTTAGTAATAGCTAATCAGAATCAATCGAAGCTAACATTGGAGGCCGCCAGGGATGCCGGAGAAAACACTGATCGAGAATTGTTCACCGACACTCGCCGGAATGAAGCCGGCGAATCTGATCAGCCTGCCGTATGAGAGTATGGAGCTGGCCAAAGAGGACATCCGCGAGATGAACCGTATTTTTGTCGGGAAGGGGCTTCGAGCTGTGCCGCTTAGCTACTGCAAGGCGCATGTGCTGCTGTATATCTATCGGCCGCAGTTTCTGGAAAAGGAATTTGAAAAGGAAGGTGTTCGTACGTTTCTGGAGCAGACGGGATATGACTGCAGTGATGTGGATCGCTGCGTCATACGTCTTGGGGAGCGGATTCGGGCGCGCAAGTGCAGCAAGGAATTTCCGCACGAGATCGGGTTGTTTCTGGGATATCCGCTGGAGGACGTGAAGGGCTTTATTCAGCACAAGGATGTGGGCTGCAAATGCATCGGTGCATGGAGGGTGTATGGTGACGTGCAAAGGGCTATGGAGGTATTCCGGAATTACCGGCGCTGCACGGATGCATACCTTCGCTCCTGGGAGCTGGGCAGGAGCCTGGAGCAGCTGACGGTGGTGAAGGCGGCTTCGTAGAGGATAACAGGGAGTGTGGTTCGTTCACCGGCAGGCGGTGGAGACTGTGACGAAGGAAATGCCTTAATCAGCGTTTCCCTAACGAAGAATTCATCCGGGAAGATCCGGCTGAATATAAAGCAAGTGTGATACAGAAGCTGTATTACATGAGAATGTCTGTATATCAATCAAAAGGAGAAAACACAATGAGCAAGGTAGCAATCGTATATTGGACAGGAACCGGCAACACAGGAATGATGGCAGATGCAGTGGCAGAGGGTGCACAGGCTGCAGGTGCAGAGGTTACCGTTCTTGGACCGTCTCAGTTTACAGCCGCGGATGTTGCATCCTACGATGCCATCGCGTTTGGATGCCCGGCAATGGGCGCAGAGGTTCTGGAAGAGGCAGAGTTCGAGCCGATGTTCTCGGATGTTGAGGGAGCTCTGTCAGGCAAAAAGGTTGCACTGTTCGGCTCCTGGGGCTGGGGCGACGGCGCATGGATGAACGACTGGGAGGATCGCTGCAAGGGCGACGGCGCCAATGTTGTCGCTACAGCAATCTGCCAGAACGCTCCGGATGATAGCGCAGTGGAGGAGTGCAAGGCACTTGGAAGAGCACTGGCCTGACATTGACATATCTGTGTAAAAGCGAAGGTAATTGATTAGCGATGAAATAACCGCCAGGTTTTAAGAACCTGGCGGTTATTTCGTTGGTTCACGATGGTTTTACAAGAGGATAATTCAGTGAAAACAGACGTCTTTTCCTAAAGATTGTCCTTATTTTTTATGTGGTAAATCAGGTAAGATACTCTCAGAAAAGAAAGACAGCTGTCGGCGGCAGGTGTACTCGCTTCCGGCGGAGAAAGGAATTTATGGCACAGAAAGCATCAGAACTTGTAAAGCAGTATAGCAACCCAAATGGACCGACGATTGCAGCTACCACACGGAACATCATTGAGAAGGACGGTCTGTATTTTAAGGATATTGACGGAACCGGCGAGGTGACAAAGGTCAATGACTGGCGCCTTCCGGCCAGGGAGCGCGCAAAGGCCTATGTGGAGGTTCTGTCTGTTGAGGAGAAGATCGGTCAGCTCTTCACCTCGGACTGGCGAATGGGACCGAAGTACCCTTCGGCTAGGCTTGCAGCCTGCGGGCATGAGCCCAAGGGCGACGAAACAGGAATCCTGGATGAGGCACCGGTGGATGTGTCGGACAGCATTTTCGGACGCCAGACACTGCCCGGAACCACGGAGCTGATCCGGGAATATTTTACAAGACATGTCATTTTAAGAGAGAATCCGTCTCCGGAGGACCTTGCCGATTATTTGAACCAGCTGCAGCACGTGGCGGAATCCTGTGAGCATTTCGTTCCGGTGCAGGTGATGTCCAACAGCCGCAATGAGAACGGCGAGGTGGTCTTCGGTATGAATGACGCGGCCGGCGTGTTCGCAACCTGGCCGGGAACGCTTGGCATTGCCGCAGCTGTAAAGGGCACGGGCAAGATGGAGATCATCGACCGGTTTGCTGATACCATTCGAAGAGAGTGGAAGGCCTGCGGTCTGCGCAAGGGCTATATGTACATGGCGGATTGCGTCACGGATCCCAGATGGCAGCGGACCTTTGGTACGTTCGGCGAGGATCCGGCACTGATCGAGGAGATCTTTGATCACCTGATCCCCGGCGTACAGGGCGGCAGTGAAGGCGTTACGGGAGACGGCGTGTCCATGACGGTGAAGCATTTCCCGGGAGGCGGCGCCAGAGAAAACGGCTTTGACCCGCATTACGCAGCAGGACAGTGGAACATCTACGCAACGGAAGGCTCTCTGCAGAAATACCACATTCCTGGCTTTAAGGCGGCAATCCGTCACAATGCGGAATCGATTATGCCGTACTATTCCAAGCCCAGCGCTGCAAAGAGCGCACCGCAGCAGGATGCTAAGGGCGAGGAGATTGCACTGGAGCCCTACGGCTTTGCATACAATAAGGTCTTTATTGACGGTCTCCTGCGCGGGCAGATGGGCTTTAAGGGTTACATCAACTCCGACACCGGCATTACGCACAACATGTGCTGGGGCGTGGATATGCTGGACATCCCGGAGCGCATTGGATTTGCGGTTACGCAGAGCGGAGTGGATCTGATCTCCGGACTCTTTGACAACAAGGAAGGTATGGAAGCGTACGAGCGCAGCAGCAATGGATATTACGACGAGCACCCCGTACCGGAGGGCTTTAGCAAAGAGGATCTGGTGCTGACCGATGAGAGCATCAACCGTGCCGTTTCCAGAACGCTGGAGGAGCTGTTCCGTCAGGGAATGTTCGAGAATCCGTATGCAGATCCGGCAGAGGCTGTATCGGTGGTTGCCTGCAAGGCAGACTGGGAGGAGGCAGCCCGCGTTCACCGCGAGTCCGTTGTTCTTTTGAAAAACAACGGCGCCCTGCCGGTAAAGGCCAGTACCCGTGTCTATGCAGAGGCGTTTGCCAAGAATGCTGATGCTGCGGTAAAATCAACAGAAGCACTTCGCGACATGCTGGCCGGGAAAGAGGGCGTTGTTCTCGTTGCGGATCCGGCAGAGGCAGAAACGGCAATTTTGATGATCAGCCCGCAGTCCGGTGCGTATTTTAACGCGACGCCGGGGTATCTGGAGCTGGATATCTGCGAGAACAAGACCGTCTGCAATGTCGGCGAGGACGGAAAGCCGCAGAGAAAGACGCATGAAGAGACGACACTGGCTAATGTCGGCAGAATTCAGGAGATCGCAGACATCCTTCACGGAAACGGCGGCAGCGTCGTATCCAATATCAACTTCCCCCTTGCCTGGGAGGTCGGCAATGTGGAGCGGTATTCCGATGCGCTGACAGCGGGATTCGATACCTACC
>CAVBQH010000024.1:0-9863 GCA_963597485.1 Acutalibacteraceae bacterium | reverse complement strand
CACCTATACGCTCGGCGGTGCCAGGATTACCATTCTGGGTCCTACGGATGAACTTCCGGATGATCCGAACAACAATTCACTGTTCTTCCGGCTAGAATATGGCTTCGTTTCTTTCCTCTTCACCGGCGATGCAGAACAGCTTGAGCAGCAGCTGTTGATGCACAATGAATATGACTTGCTGCATGCGGATGTCCTGAAAATGCCGCACCACGGCAGCAGCAACGGAGCTTCCGAGGCTTTTATGAATGCGGTGGATCCGGACTACGCTGTGATTTCCTGCGGCCTCGGCAACAGCTACGGACATCCGCATGAGGAAACCATTTCTCTTCTGAAAAAGCATAACACTACCCTGTACCGTACCGATCTGCAGGGAGACATCGTATGTACCAGCGACGGTAAAAGTCTAACCTTCACCACGGAAAAAACGACGGATCAGAACCTGTACATATCCGGCAGCGAATTGGATGCGTCTGCGGACAGCGGCGGTGTGCAGGAGAACACGGCTCAGAAATCCGGCACAGACAGCAAAAGCACAGCTTCAACTTCAGCACAGGCATCCGGCGGGCAGTCACAGCATACCTATATAGCAAACAGGAATACCGGCAAATTTCATGAGCCCTCCTGCCCGAGTGTGAAGAAGATGAAGGAGAGCAACAAGCTGACAATTACTGCAACGAGGGAGCAGATGCTCGCAGACGGATACTCGCCCTGCGGCAACTGTAATCCGTAGATTTTGGTGTTCAACACCTGCCATATTTCAACGTGAATCCACTGTTTGCAGGTAAATTCACGATTGAATTGGCAGGCGGGCGAGGAGCAAGCACCACAAGTCAACTGCCTGCCCTTGGGATTTGTCGAAAATCAACAATTTCGCTTGTGATACAGCCAAAGGTTTGTTAAAATGTTCCTTGAGTTTACGAGATTGCGGTACAAAAGACCGCAATACTCAATAACATACTGGAGGTTAAGCACATGAAAGTCTATACTACTGACAAAATCCGTAACGTTGTGATCCTGGGACATGGCAGCTGCGGCAAGACGACTCTTGTAGAGGCAATGGCATATCTTGGTGGTCTGACGTCCAGACTGGGCAAGGTTGAGGATGGGTCGACCATCAGCGACTTTACCAAGGAGGAGCAGAAGCGTGAAATTTCCATTCATACTTCGCTGATTCCGATCGAGTGGAATGACTATAAGCTGAATGTGCTCGATACCCCTGGATACTTTGATTTTGTCGGTGAGGTGGAGGAGGCCATTTCGGTGGCAGACGGCGCCATCATCGTAGTCAGTGCCAAGTCCGGCATCGAGGCCGGTACTGAGAAGGCCTGGGACATCTGCGAAAAGTATCACCTGCCGCGTATGTTCTTTGTCACGGACATGGACATTGACGAAGTGTCATACCGCAAGGTGATTGAGGATCTGACTGCCCTGTACGGCAAGAAGATCGCTCCGTTCAACATGCCGATCCGTGAGGACGGCAAGCTGACCGGTTATGTTAACGTTATTCAGAAAAAGGCCTTCCACTGGGTTAATAAGGAGGCAGTGCCTGCAGACATTCCGGATTATTCCGAGGAGTACCTGGAGCAGTATCACAATACGTTGATGGAAGCGGTTGCTGAGACCTCTGAGGAGTTTATGGACCGGTATTTCTCCGGCGAGGAATTCTCCGAAGCAGAGATTCGTGCAGCAGCACGTCTGTCCATTCAGGACGGAACGATTGTTCCTGTGGAGATGGGCTCAGGTCTTTATGCACTGGGCGTGTATGCGATGATGGATGACATTGTGAAGTACATGCCGGCAGCAGAATCCAGAAAGGTCAGCGGCATCAACGTCAAGACCAACGAGATTTTCGAAGCGAATTTCGATGTGCTTAAGCCCAAGAGTGCTTTCGTCTTTAAGACCATTGTGGATCCTTTTATCGGTCGCTACAGCCTGATCAAGGTTCGCTCCGGAGTATTTAAGACGGATGACCTTTGCTATAACACACGCTCGGAGACCGAGTTTAAGATCGGAAAGCTCTATATTCTGCAGGGCAATAAGGCTTCAGAGATTTCTGAACTTCATGCCGGCGATCTTGGCGCATTGGCCAAGCAGCAGGGGGTCAATACCGGAGATACGATTTCTACGAAGGCAGCGCCCATCCAGTACACCAAGATGGATATCTCCACACCGTATACCTATCTTCGGTATAAGGCAGTGAACAAGCAGGATATCGACAAGATCGCGCAGGCAATGACCAAGCTTGCAGCCGAGGATCCGACCTTTAAGCCTGTGAATGATTCGGCGAACGGCCAGTCTCTGATCTATGGCATGGGCGATCTGCATCTGCAGGTCATCCAGTCAGAGCTCAAGGAACAGTATAAGTGCGAAATCACTGTAGAGAAGCCGAAGGTGGCCTTCCGCGAGACCATCAAGAAGAACTCGGATGTCGAGTACAAGTATAAAAAACAGACGGGCGGCCACGGCCAGTACGGTCATGTAAAGATTCGCTTTTCACCGTCGGAGGATCCGTTTGCTCCGTACACCTTTGACGAGGCGGTTGTCGGAGGCGCGGTACCGAAGAACTATTTCCCGGCTGTTGAGAAGGGGATTGCGGAGTCGGTACAGTCTGGACCCCTTGCCGCTTATCCGGTAGTCGGTGTTCACGCAACGCTGTACGACGGCTCCTATCATCCGGTGGATTCTTCGGAAATGGCATTCAAGACAGCCGCCAAGCAGGCCTTCAAGAAGGGCTTTATGGAGGCGGGACCGGTTCTTCTCGAGCCCATCGTCAGTCTGAAGGTTATCGTTCCGGATACCTATACCGGCGATATTATGGGTGATCTTAATAAGAGACGGGCTTCCATTCTCGGCATGACACCGGCTCCCGGCTCGAAGCAGATCATCGAGGCGGATGTTCCGCAGATGGAGCTGTTTGATTACTCCACAACGCTTCGTTCAATGACCGGCGGAAGAGGCGATTACAGCTATGAATTTGCCCGCTACCAGCAGGCACCGGCAGACATTCAGAGCAAGGAGGTTGCAGCCAGAGCTGAGAAGGCAGCAGCCGGATTCTCGGAAGAAAACTGAATTGGCACTCATTGTATACATGGACAGCAGCAGGCTAACCACCTGCTGCTGTCTTATTGTATACAACTGCACTCGCATCTTCTCCTTGACGAAGACATATGTGCTGTATACAATTATACAGACAAATTACAAATCCAATGGAGGATGCTGAAATGGTTACAGAGCCTTTTGAAAACCGCCCGGTTTCGATGAACAAGGAAAATCATCTGCTGCAGATCGAAGAGCACATGTACATTCTGGATGATGTCCAGAAGCCAAACGTTTTCCGGCAAATGTATCCGTATTCAGAGATCCCGAAGATTCCTTTCAATGACCGGACGGTTCCCAAGCACGTTCCGGAGAACATCTGGATCACAGATACAACCTTCCGTGACGGACAGCAGTCCAGAGCCCCCTATACAACCGATCAGATTGTACATATTTACGATGAGTTTCATAGACTCGGCGGTCCTAACGGAATGATTAAGGCCTGTGAGTTTTTCCTCTACAGTAAGCAGGACAGGGACGCTGTCTACAAGTGCATGGAGCGCGGCTATGAATTCCCGCAGATTACCAGCTGGATACGTGCCAGTCACGATGATTTTCGCCTGGTAAAGGAGATGGGGATGAAGGAAACCGGCATTCTGGTTTCCTGCTCGGATTATCACATTTTCCTGAAGCTGAAGATGACACGCCGTCAGGCGATGGAGCACTATCTTTCGGTAATCCGTGACTGTCTGGAGCAGGGCGTCAGCCCCCGCTGTCATCTGGAGGATATTACCAGAGCCGACATTTACGGATACGTTGTTCCTTTCTGCCTGGAGCTGATGAAGTTGCAGGAGGAGTATGGCATTCCGATTAAGATCCGCTGCTGCGATACCATGGGATATGGTGTCAACTACACCGGCGCTGTTATTCCGCGTTCGGTTCCGGGTATCATGTACGCCATTCATGTACACGCCGGCGTTCCGAGTGAGCAGCTCGAATGGCATGGGCATAATGATTTTTATAAGGCAGTGGTCAATGCAACCACGGCGTGGCTTTATGGCTGCAGTGGAGTTAACTGCTCACTGTTCGGCATCGGTGAGCGTACCGGCAACACGCCGACGGAGGCGATGGTCTTTGAGTATGCGCAGCTGCGCGGTGATCTGAACGGGATGGACACCACGGTGATCACGGATCTTGCAGATTATTACGAGAAGGAGATCGGATATCACATTCCGGAACGGACGCCGTTTGTCGGCCGGAATTTCAATGTAACAAGAGCCGGCATTCATGCCGACGGACTGCTCAAAAATGAGGAGATTTACAACATTTTTGATACAGGCAAGTTCCTGAACCGGCCGCCGATTTCCTCGGTCACCAATACCTCGGGACTGGCCGGTATTGCCCTTTGGATCAACAATTTCTATCGTCTTCCGGAGGACAGGCGGGTGGACAAAAAATCCAACCTGGTGGAGGGTGTAAAGGCCTGGGTGGATGCGCAGTATGCCTCCGGACGTGTGACGGTAATCACGGATGCGGAACTCCAGGCTGTGATTGATGACGTTTGTCGGAAGGAGGGAATCCCGGCTCCCGGAGACAATGCATGACAGGAGGGGCGAATCGTTATTACCGCGAATTTGTCTGTGGGCAAAAGATTCGCGCTTATATAGCAGCTTCGATGCTGCCAAAAGGAAAAGGAGGTCCTGTACGAACAGGCACAATGTGAATGAGCAAGTTTGATGTAAAGCGTGATACAAGCGACCAGTACTCTCTGCGCGGCAGAGTATTTCATAAAATACGCGGGGATATACTCAACGGCAAGTACAAGGAAAATGAAGAGCTTAAGGAGGTTGCCATTGGCCAGGAGTTGGGCGTTTCCAGGACCCCTGTCCGGGAGGCACTCCGGCAGCTTGAGCTGGAGGGCCTCGTACAGATCATTCCGAACCGCGGCGCCTTTGTGACCGGCATTCAGGCGAACGATGTGCGGGACATCTATCTGATTCGGGCAAGGCTCGAGGGCCTGTGTGCCAGATGGGCCTGTGAGCACATCACCAAAGAGCAGATGGATGCCATGGAGGAGAATGTGTATCTTGCCGAATTCCATGCCAAGAAGGGGAATATGGAACAGATGACGGAACTGGACAACCAGTTTCATCGGATCTTGTATGAATCAGGCAATTCCAAGATGTTGGAGCACCTGCTGGTGGATTATCACCAGTATGTGATGCGTATCCGCAGGAGAACGCTTTCAACACCGGAGAGAGCCATCGCATCCAATAAGGAGCACCACGGCATCATGGAGGCCATTAAGGCCAACAATCCGGATCTGGCAGAGCGTCTGGCCGATGAGCATATGATCAATGCCTATGACAATATGGTGAAAAACGGCCTGTTCAACCTGTATAAAAACGACAGCGAAGATGCCGGTAATGAAGGGGAATAATACATTCTGCAGCAGCAGAAGGAAAGAGAGTGCAGCATGAATAAAATCACGATGACAACTCCGCTGGTTGAGATGGACGGCGATGAGATGACCCGCATCGTCTGGCGGATGATCAAGGAGGACCTGCTTCTTCCGTACATTGATCTGAAGACTGAGTACTATGACCTTGGTCTCAAGCACCGCGACGAAACCGATGATCAGGTCACCAAGGATGCGTCGGAGGCAACGAAGAAATATGGCGTAGCAGTAAAGTGCGCGACCATTACGCCCAACCGCGCACGGCAGGAGGAATACAATCTTAAGAAGCTTTACAAGAGCCCCAATGCCACCATCCGCTCCATGCTGGACGGCACTGTGTTCCGCGGACCGATTCTGGTAAAGGGCATTGAGCCGTATGTGCGGACCTGGAAAGCACCCATTATGCTGGCGCGTCATGCCTACGGTGACATTTATAAGAACACAGAGATGAATGTCGGCGGACCTGGAAAGGCAGAGCTTGTATTTACCGAAAAAAACGGGACTGAGCACCGAAGACTGATTCATGAATTCGACGGTCCCGGAATTATTCAGGGCATCCACAATACGGATCGCTCCATCGAAACCTTTGCAAGGACCTGCTTTAATTATGCCTACGACAAGAAAATGGATCTTTGGTTCTCAACGAAGGATACCATTTCCAAGACCTATGACGGCAACTTCAAGGAGATCTTTCAATCCGTCTATGACAATGCCTATAAGGCCAAGTTTGAGGCAGCGGGCATTAAGTACTTCTACACGTTGATTGACGATGCTGTGGCCAGAGTGATCCGTTCCGAGGGCGGCTTTGTCTGGGCTCTGAAGAATTACGACGGAGATGTGATGTCGGATATGATGGCAACGGCCTTTGGCTCCCTTGCCATGATGACCTCTACGCTGGTGTCCCCCTCCGGTGCATACGAGTATGAAGCCGCACACGGTACCGTGCAGCAGCACTATTACAAGTATCTGAAGGGAGAGAAGGAGTCCACCAACTCCGTAGCGACAATTTTCGCGTGGACCGGCGCACTGCGCAAGAGAGGACAGATGGATCAGCTTCCGGAGCTTGTGAAGTTCGCAGACACACTGGAGCATGCAACGCTTAAAACCATTGAGGATGGAAAAATGACGGGTGATCTTGCTGCGATTACAACGCTTTCCGATGTTCAAAGGCTCGATACAGAAGAGTTTATTCTCGCCATTCGCGATACACTGGAAGAGTTGCTGAATCAGTAAGCTTGGCAGCTTTGTTCGACATTATATTGCAGTACACACGCCAGCCCGGCGACGGGGCCTGGCGGAGTTGTCCGGTTCGGGGACACTCTCGTTCCCCTGCGGACTAGCGGTGCTAAGCTCGCATAAGACGCTCGCAAGCACCGAGGTCCTCGGAAGGCCCCGAACCGGGACATTCTCCGCCACCCTGTTGCCGGGCTGGCGTTTAAACAGTCTCTGCCGCTGCCAGGGACAGTTCCTCCCATCTGGAATACAGCTCCTCCAGCCGGTTTTCACCGGCACTTTTTTCTTTTTGAAGCTCGGAGAGCTTTCCTAAGTTGGTGCAGTTCTCGGGACGCGCCATTTCCTCGTCAATGGCTGTGCTGCGCTCCTCAATCTGCGCGATTTCTGTTTCACATTTTTTCAGGTCATTCTGGAGTTTGCGAAGCCGGGCCTGTTCCTCCTTTTGCCGTTTATAATCGGTGCTCCCGCCGGGAGCCGGTTTCGCAGGTTCAAAAGCGCCTGCACTGCTTTGCGCATTCGCGGGGGCGGTGTTGGATAGCCCGTTTCCTTCTTCCTGAATTCTTCGCAGTTCATCCGCCTTCAGAACCGATTCCACCTGGGCGGACTTTTCCAGATAATAGTCGTAATTACCGATGTAGCAGGCCGGCGGCTGCGCATCCTTCTGACCACCGGGGTAATTCAGCATCAGCTGATCAGTCAGGGAAAGAATACGGCTGGCCGTGCGGTTCATAAAATACCGGTCGTGAGAGACATACAGTACGGTTCCCTCATAGCTGTTCAGCGCATTTTCCAGAACCTCCTTGGAAACCATGTCCAGGTGGTTAGTGGGCTCATCCAGAATCAGAAAATTGGCTTCGGAGAGCATCAGCTTCGCCAATGAAACGCGTCCCTTTTCGCCGCCGGAAAGATCCGAAATTCTCTTGAATACATCCTCTCCGGTGAAGAGAAAGGAGGCGAGAAGATTGCGGATTTCGGTATTGGTCATATCCGGATGTGCATCCGAGATTTCTTCAAAAACGGTGTTGGAATCCGTCAGCACATGGTGCTCCTGATCATAGTATCCAATGTGCACATTGGTGCCAAAGCGTACAGTACCGGAAAGGGGCGAGAGCTGTCCGATAATAATCTTCAGAAGTGTGGACTTGCCGGTTCCGTTGTTGCCGATGATGGCGGCGTGTTCTCCGCGCTGAATGTCAAAGGTAATGTCATCAAAAAGACGTTTGTCCTCAAAGCCCATGGACAGGTGGCGCACCTGCATGACATCTCTTCCGGACCGGATGCAGGGCTTTAATGTCAGCCGCATATCGTCCCGAAGCTCAAAGGGCTTTTCGAGCACTTCCTTTTTCGCCAGCTGCTTTTCGCGGCTTTCGGCACGCCTTATCGATTTTTCACGGTTGAACTGCCGGAGCTTGGCAATGACCTCCTCCTGGTGCTTAATTTCAGCCTGATTGTTCAGATACTGATGCCACTTCTGGTCGCGGAGCTTCTTTTTTTCCTCGGCATAAAAGGAGTAATTGCCATGGAAAACAAGGGCATGTGTATTCTCAATTTCGATGATGTGGTTGACCGTCTTATCCAGAAAATAGCGGTCGTGGGAGACGATCAGAACGGTTCCCTTATAATTGGAAAGGTATGTCTCAAGCCACCGTATGGCTGCAATGTCCAGGTGGTTGGTGGGCTCGTCGAGCAGGATGATGTCCGGCTTTTCCAGAAGAAGCTTGGCAAGGGCAACTCTTGTCTTCTGGCCGCCGGAAAGCGTGGAGATGGGCTGATCAAATTCTTCGTCCTTAAAGCCCAGTCCCCGCAGAATGCCGGTGATTTCACCCTTGTAGGAGAAGCCGCTGCTGCTTTGGAAACGGGCCAGAAGCTCATTGTATTCTTCGATGACGATGTCCAGCTCTGCGCCGGTCAGCTGGGTCATCAGCTGCTCATCCCGGGCAATTTTCTGCTCCAGCTCGACAAGGTCTTTTTTAACGTCCAGAAGCTCTTCGTAGATGGTGCCGTCTACGCCAAGGCCCTGGTTCTGGGCCAGGTAGCCGATCGAGGCATCCCGGGAAAAGGCAACGCTGCCCTCATCGGCGGACATTTCGCCCATCATAATTTTTAAAAGAGTGGATTTTCCGGCTCCATTGATACCGACGATGGCGGCGCGGTCTCCCTTTTCCAGGTGAAAGGAGATATCGGTAAGGACCGGGACCTCCAGGAATGCTTTGCTGATGTGCTGTACAGATAATATCATGGTATGTTTATTCCTCTATCGTTGATTATTATGTAAACCCCGGTGTTACCGGTGCAAATGCAGTGGGCTGGGCTTGGGAGCCCGCGTCATCCCTGACGGTCTGTATCCAAACGCGTCAGTGCGTCAATCAGGTCTGATGCCATAATAGAGCCTGCTGACTGTGTTTGCAAAAGTAAATCCGCAAGCTGTCCATGCAGATAGGCCGCCGTGCAGGCAGCTTCAAATCCATCCTTGCCCTGCGCAAGAAGAGCGGCAGTGATTCCGGTCAGTACGTCGCCGGAGCCGGCAGTGGCAAGCCCGTCGTTGCCGGAGGTGTTTAGATAAAGAGAAGGCGATTCACATCCGGCAACCAGTGTCCTGGCATCCTTGCCAAGAAGAATGCAGTGATGCGCCCTGGCAAATTCCGGAAGAAGCACAAAGCGGTTTTTCTGCAGCACGTGCAGATCCGTGTGCAGAAGAGAAGCGCATTCTGCGGCGTGCGGCGTCAGGATGACCGGCATCCTTTTTCCTGCCATAGCCAGCAGGCCATATAAATCAGGTGCCGGGGCGCCTTGTTGATTGTCAGACCGGCTGTCTGCAATCAGTCGAAGCGCATCGGCATCGATCACAAGTCCTCGAAGACGTCTGTTCTTTTCCCCCGAAAGACCGGCAGCGTATTGCAGAACGTGGGTCAAAAGCGTAAGGCCCTCCCGGCCCCTGCCAATGCCCGGTCCGATGGCTGCAACATCTGCCCAGGACAGATCCTTAGAAAGCGTTTGCAGATCGCCGCCTGAAAGCACATCACCATAGGAACTGCACATTGCTTCCGGCAGCATTTTCTGAAGGATTTCGCGGTTGGATTCCTGCGTATAAATGCGTGCCATGCCGGAGCCGGACCGAAGAGCCGCCTTGGTACAC
>CAVBQH010000023.1:0-7004 GCA_963597485.1 Acutalibacteraceae bacterium | reverse complement strand
GTATACAATGAGCTTTTATCCCATTGTATACTACGCGGTGATTCTTTTCATAATCGGTCAGCGCGGCCTTTCGGTTGAACACCGTCATCGTCAGCTGCAGGAACAACAATTCCTGTACGGTGAAGCCCGTGATCTGATCTGCCGTCAGATTCGGTTCAAATACCAGCTGCCCGATCTCATCCTTGCGCTCTGCCGAGATGGAATCCTCCACCTCAAGCTTTGTATCCTTAATGTTCAGTATATTAAGCCTCGGAATCTGCGGCCAAGGCTCATTTTCATGCGCCTTTTTCTGCTGCTCCACCTGCCGCTGGTGCTCCTGCTGCCGCTGCTCCTCCAGAAGCCGTTCCTGTTCTGCCGCGCGGTTTTTACCGCCGAACAAATCCATCAAGCCCATTCTGCTTCTTCCTTTCTCACATCACCCTGTCCCACGTCAGGATGCTCCTTCTAAGTGTCAAACCTGAAAAACAAGTATACCGTAGCGCCTTGCTTCCCGCAAGGTTGCTATACAGATACCACCAGGCGACAGGGTAGCGGATGGTGGTCCGGGTTCAGGCCGTGCGAGGTCTCGAACCGGACGCCTCCGCCAGGACCCGTCGCCAAGCGGCAAGTGAATCATAATGGCGGTATGGACAACAGCCGCTCGGCGTGGTAATATTCAGAGTTGTAATTGAATTGCAGCCGCGGTTGTATATACCGTGGGGATGTAGCTCAGCTGGGAGAGCGCCAGGTTCGCAATCTGGAGGTCGCGGGTTCGATCCCCGTCATCTCCATAAAAAAGCCGGAAAACCTTTGTTTCAGGGTTTTCCGGCTTTTTTCTTATAATCACTTAGTGTCAGCTTTAGGTACTTCCGTCGGCGTTTCTTCCTCTGTCGGCACTACCTCTTCCGGCGGCACCACTTCGGATCCACCTTCTGTTCCTCCGGTTTCTTCCTTCTGCTCTCCGCTCTCAGTCTCTTCCTTCTTCTCCCCGGCCTCAGTTTCTTCCTTCTTCTCCCCGGCCTCAGTCTCTTCCTTCTTCTCTTCCTCGGTAATTTGCTCACCTGTTGCAGGGATCATTTCCTGTTTCACGAGAACTATACCGCAAACCGAGCAATGCTTACCTTCCGTCAGACCGGCTTCAGTACAGGTCGCTGCCTTTCCGGCATCAACCACCTCTGTGTGCCCCAGTGCCGGAATCTCCTCCTGTTTTACAAGGACTGTCCCGCAGACTGAGCAATGCTTTCCCTCACTCAGGCCGGCTTCGGTACAGGTCACTGCCCTTCCGGCATCGATCACCTCTGTGTGTCCCAGCGCAGGAATCTTCTCCTGCTTTACGAGAACTGCACCGCACTCACTGCACCTTTGTCCCGCTGTATATCCCACCTCCGTGCAGGTAGGCATTGTGGCTCCCACGTCCACAATAGTATGGCTGTGATAGGATGCCTGTATATGAGAGGATGCCGGTGTACTTGTATTTTCGTACGTTACAACCTGGAAAACATCGCCTGAGGTTGCAGTATCCTTCTGGTTGCCACATCCCAAGAACGCATTCACGCCAATCTTAATCTCGCCGTCAGGGATTTTAATGTTTGCCAAATTGCTGCAGTCCCGGAATGCTTCATTCCCGATACTGACCACGCTATCAGGGATTTCTACACTTGTCAGGCTGCTGCACCCTTTAAACGCCTCATTCCCAATGCTGGCCACGCTGTCAGGGATTTCTACGCTTGCCAGGCTGCTGCAGTCCTTGAACGCCTCATCGCCGATACTGGTTACACTGTCAGGTATTTCTACACTTATCAGGCTGCTGCAGCCTTTAAACGCCTCATCCTCAATGCTGGTCACACCGTCAGGTATTTTGATGCTCTTTAAGCTGCTGCAATTCTCGAATGCACCTTCGCCAATAGCCATCACACTATCAGGAAGCGTAACGTTCTCCAAGCTGCTGCAATTTTCAAATGCTGAATTGCCGATACTCGTCACACTATCCGCAATTGAAATACCAGTCATGCCAACGCAGTTTTCGAATGCAGAATCACGAATACCAAGCAACACGGATTTGGCATCACTCTGATCCTCATTCGTGAGAGCATCATAAAATTCAATTCCAGCATTTTTCTCCTCGGAGTTCGAGTCTTTTCCTGCTATCGTAAGTTTCACACTGTTATTATTCTCTTCAAACCTCAGCTGACGCCGTTCCTCTTCACTAATATATAGCAGCCTTATGTCGATATTTGGCCCATTAGCCGGATCATAATTCGAACTTCCGCCTTCATCATGCGAGGGTTCAAGGGATTCAGGCAAGATTACGATTGCCTTGCTCAATTTCTCAAGCAGACGCTGTTCCTCTGTCTCTTCATTACTGGCAGTGTACGTAAATGCGTCCACATAAACAATACGATCTAGACTTTCATCTTTGAAATGTATGGGTCCAAGTTCTTCCTGCTTGGCCGCGAAGGCTCTCAGCGATGTACCCTCACTGCCCAACGCAAGCATTAATATTCCCACTGCCATCCATAGCTTGATGTTCTTCATCGTTCACCGTCTTTCTTGCATTCACAAAGAAGGAAGCTTCTGTTATCCCGGTCATGCTTTTCCGATTAACCCGAACCCTTTCCGTGGCATCTGCTAAGGAAATTCCGATTAAATCAGCGTCTCCCTAACCTGATAATAGCATAGGTACAATCATAGCTTTAATCATAGCAGTCATCTATTTTCGTATTTCTTCAGCACTCATCTTGATTTTCCTTCGGAAAATCTCGATGCGGCTGGCCAGAGGCGTTTCGCGCACCACATGAAAAGAGCCGGGAATGATCTCTCATTCCCGGCCCGTTCGTGTACCATGTTGGCTCGTTCGAAACTGTATTTACTTGGCGTAATCCGTCACTCTCGACTCGCGGATCACATTGACCTTGATCTGTCCCGGATATTCCAGTTCGTCTTCAATCTTCTTGGAAATATCATGGGCGAGCAATACCATGTCGGTATCGTTGATCTTCTCAGGAACTACCATAACACGAACTTCTCTGCCTGCCTGGATGGCATAAGAATTACTAACCCCTTTAAAACTGTTGGTGATTTCCTCCAGCTGCTTAAGGCGGGAGGTATAGGTCTCGAGTGTCTCTCTTCTGGCACCGGGTCTGGCTGCGGAAATGGTATCCGCCGCCTGCACAATGCAGGCAATCAGACTGGTCGGCTCCACATCGCCGTGGTGGGATTCTACTGTATTGACTACAATAGCAGATTCCTTATACTTGCGGCAAAGCTCAGCTCCCAGCTGCACATGGGATCCTTCCATCTCGTGATCGACTGCCTTGCCGATGTCGTGCAGAAGTCCTGCACGCTTGGCCATGCGCACATCCAGTCCCAGCTCACCGGCAAGGACACCGGACAGCTGCGCAACCTCAATGCTGTGTTTGAGAACGTTCTGGCCATAGCTCGTACGATAACGAAGCTTGCCCAGAAGACGAATCAGTTCATGATGAAGGCCATGCACGCCAACCTCCAGGGTTGCAGCCTCGCCTTCCTCTTTGATAACCGACTCCACTTCCTTTTTGGCCTTTTCAACCATTTCTTCGATTCTGGCCGGATGAATTCGTCCGTCCACAATGAGCTTCTCCAGAGCAATTCTGGCAACCTCACGCCGGATCGGATCAAAGCCGGAGATAACAACCGCCTCCGGTGTATCGTCGATGATAAGATCTACACCGGTCATCGTCTCAAGTGTACGAATATTCCGTCCCTCGCGGCCGATGATCCTGCCCTTCATCTCATCACTGGGAAGCTGCACAACTGAAATCGTCGCCTCAGCTACATGATCTGCAGCACATCGCTGGATGGCACTGATCACATATTCACGCGCTTTCTTGTCCGCTTCTTCCTTCGCTTCTGCCTCGATCTCCTTGATCATGACAGCCGAATCGTGTCTTACATCATCTTCTACAGTTTTTAAAAGGTATTCTTTTGCCTGTTCCGAGGTAAGTCCTGAAATTCGTTCGAGTTCCTGTGTACGCTGTTCACCAAGCTTGGCAACTTCGTCCTGCCGTTTACGCAGCGACTCTTCTCTGGATGCGAGTGACTGTTCTCTTCGTTCCAACGCGTCACTCTTCCGATCGATCGCCTCTTCCTTCTGCTGTACTCTGTGCTCGTTGCGCTGAACCTCATTCCGTCTGTCCTTGATTTCCTTATCAAGGTCGGCCTTGGCTTTCATGTTCTCTTCCTTGGCCTCCAGAAGAGCCTCACGCTTCTTGCTCTCAGCAGTAGAAAGTGCTTCATCGATGATCGCCCTTGCCTTCTCCTCTGCACTGCCAATCTTCTGATCATCCTGCGCTTTTATGCGCTTCTTGGTCTGATTGGCCGTCATCGGAATTGCAATGGCGAGCGAGACAGCAACCGCTGCAATTGCGATAATTGCAGACAGCATAATACAGGAGCACCTCCTTATTCAGTTTGCGCTGCAGCTCTCCTTTGAAAAAGCGATGGAATCCTGCCGAAGACGGGCAGGTTTTCCAGGCAAATCGCCCAAAAATGAAAGCTACAACGTATCAATAGTACCTTTTTTGGCTGACACTGTCAAGGATGCAGGACCTTCTCCAGCACCGTAAATGAGTACCCCTTCCTCGCAAGCCTTGCCATCATTTTCTGTCTGGATTCCCAGTCCTGCGCAGCAGGATCAAAGTCCTTTTTACGAAGAAATTCACGGATTTGCAATGCCTCACTTTCTTCTGCAGAGTATCCGCTTTCCTCTTCCCATGCATCAAGGATCTCCGAAACTATCTCTCCGGATACACCCTTATTCTCCAAATCCTGCTCCACTCTCCGTTTGCTCTTCCTCATATAATTGGATCGAAGATAGGCCTCTGCGTAAGCTCTGTCGTCCACGTAATGTGCCTTCTTCATCGCTTCCACAGCTCTTCCGGCGATTTTCTCCGGATACCCGCTGCGGATCAGACGTTCGGTAAGTCCCTTTTCTGTATAACCAATACCCTCGAGGAGCTCACCGCACTTGCGAATGGCCTTTTGGTACAAAGCCTTTTCCATAGCCGCCACCGTCTCCTCCGGAAGCTCTGCCCCTTCCCGTATTCCGTATTGTGCGATTTCCCGATTGGAAAGGACCAGGGTCTGCTCCTCATTCAGGCAAACTCTGGTCCTTGTCTTTCCAATGGGGGTCAGCTGTGTTACAAGGTCAATCCCCATTCTGTGTTATACCTCTTCTGATTCTGCTGCGGACTCCGCTGCGTTCGGCTTTCTTGCTCCCTCCGGATCCAGTCCGTAATGCTCACGGACCTTCTGGTCGATTTCATACAGCAGCTCCGGATGATCCTCGAGGTACTTTTTAGCGTTCTCGCGCCCCTGACCGATCTTCTCATTGTTGTAGTTGTACCAGGCACCGCTCTTGACAACAATGTCGCTTCCGGCTGCCAGATCCAGAACATCGCCGGAATAAGAAATGCCCTTTCCGAACATAATGTCAAACTCCGCCTCCTTAAACGGCGGAGCAATCTTGTTCTTCACCACCTTCACGCGTGTGCGGTTGCCCGTCACCTCACCGCTCTGCTTGATCGATTCAATGCGGCGAACATCCAGTCGGATAGAGGAATAGAACTTCAGTGCGCGGCCGCCGGTCGTTGTCTCCGGGCTTCCGAACATAACACCCACCTTCTCACGAAGCTGGTTGATGAACACCACCGTGCAGTTGGTCTTGGAAATCACGGCCGTAAGCTTGCGGAGCGCCTGGCTCATCAGCCTTGCCTGAAGGCCCACATGGGAATCGCCCATGTCGCCGTCAATCTCCGCCTTCGGAACCAGTGCCGCCACCGAGTCAACAACAACAATGTCGATTGCACCGGACCGAACCATGGTCTCCGCAATCTCCAATCCCTGCTCACCCGAATCCGGCTGTGAAATATATAGATTATCAATATCAACACCGATGTTGCGTGCATAGACCGGATCCAACGCATGCTCCGCGTCAATAAAGCCAGCAATGCCGCCCCGGCGCTGGATTTCCGATATCATATGCAGCGTCAGTGTTGTCTTACCCGAAGACTCCGGACCGTACACCTCAATGACTCTTCCCTTGGGAATACCGCCAAGTCCAAGAGCAATATCCAGCGCCAAAGAGCCCGTGGGAGTTGTCTCCACACTCATCGTCGAGGAGGGGTCTCCCAGCTTCATTACTGCACCCTTACCGTATTGCTTCTCAATCTGCGAAATTGCAGCATCCAGTGCCTTTAACCGATCGTCGCGATCCATCGCCATAATCAAACTCCTTTTCATCGTTCGAAAAACCGAACGTTTGTTCTGTCTCGCAGTATAGCAGGTCCGCCCTGCATATGCAAGCGTCACCAATCAGCCATATCGAGATTTTCCGATATGCAAAGTGAAATTGCCATCAGGTATTTTCGAGTATCAAAATCGAGATGGTGCCGAACGAATACCATTACTTGGGGAAAACCGGAAAGAATCATTACGAAGGATAAGCAGATATGATCTGCGTCCGACGCCTGCTCACGGCGGCCGGACACATCCATTGTATCACAGTACTGCTGCGATTCACAGGCCACGAAGGGCAGCGCTCCTACACCACAAAGTTCATCAGTCCCACCTTCGAGAGCTGAAGTTCTGAGATGATCATTCCCATCAGTTCCTTTTGCTGCGGCGATATGGCAGAGAGCTCCTCCGGTGTCAGCACCCTCTCCTCGTAGGATGTCTCCTCCCTGCCGCCGAAATGCTTTTTGCGGACAGGCACATAGATACGGATTCTCGCCCGCAGCTGCTGGTATGCCCGGCAGCTCTCTGACTCCGGCTTCATGTAATACAAATGACTCTCCAGCGTAGTATCCTCTGCCACCTCCTGCAGAATAATCTTCTTGATGATGCACCGGTATTTATAGCTGATATCAATGTTCTCCAGAAGCTCCCGGTAGGTATATCTCGATCCCAGCTGCAAGAGAGAGAGGCTGTCCAATATGTATTTATAATCGTTCTCGTTCATTGCCGTACTCCATCGCCCCGTGGTGTTT
>CAVBQH010000022.1:0-7704 GCA_963597485.1 Acutalibacteraceae bacterium | reverse complement strand
AGACAGGACCATGTATTTTTAGCAAAAGTGTGAGGAATCTTCTTATGTCTGATTTAAAGCTGCATCAGCAACTTGAGCGCAAGCTTCCGGTTGCGCCCCTGGAACTTGTCGTTATGCCTTCTGCCGAGGCGCTCGGCGAAGAGGTGAACGAATACCTGGTTTCCTTTCGCAGGAATTTTGACAATGCCGGCAAAAATGATACGGCCTTTCAAGGCTATATCCGTAGTGACTATCGCATGCAGGCGGAATGCGTCCGTTTCGGTACGGGCGAAGGAAAGGGTGTGATATCGGACTCCTGCCGGGGAAAGGATATTTTTATTCTGACCGATGTCACCAACCATTCCCTGACGTATAAGATGAACGGCTTCATTAATCATATGTCGCCGGATGATCACTTCCAGGATCTGAAGCGAATCGTGGCGGCCATCAACGGAAAGGCTGCAAGGATCTCTGTGATCATGCCATTTCTCTATGAAGGAAGGCAGCACAACCGTTCAGGCAGAGAATCACTGGACGCGGCGAATATGTTCCGCGAGCTGGTAGATCTGGGCGTGCAGAACTTCATTACCTTCGATGCGCACGACCCTCGGATCCAGAATGTTGCGCCGCTGGCTAATTTTGACAATTTCCTTTCGCCGTATCAGTTCCTGCGTGCCATCATCCATTCGTTCCCGGACATTGTTCTGGACAAGGAGCATTTCGTTGTGATCTCTCCGGATGAGGGAGCACTGGACCGGGCAGTTTATTTTGCCGGCGTCATCGGTGCGGATACCGGTATGTTCTATAAGAGAAGGGACTATTCCCGTATCGTCAACGGCAAGAACCCGATTGTTGCCCATGAATTCCTGGGAAGTGATCTTGCCGGGAAGGATGTGATCGTCATGGACGACATGATTTCCTCCGGCGGCAGTATTCTGGACACGGCCAGACAGCTCAAGGCGATGCATGCCGGCAGAGTCTTCCTGTGCACAACCTTTGGTCTGTTTACGGACGGACTGGCGGATTTCGATGCTGCGTACGAGCGCGGCGATTTTGACCTGGTTATTACCTCAAACCTTACCTGGCAGCCGCCGGAGCTTAAGGAGCGCTCCTGGTTTGGGATGGCAGATATGGGCAAGTATCTTGCCAATATCATCGACTTTTTCAATCATGATGCGTCCATCTCCAACATGACGACGCCGACCTCCAAGATTCATGAGCTTCTGACGAAGTTCAATCAGAAGGAGCAGTCGGAATTCGAGCAGCTGGAGCTGGAAACGACGGATTTTTAAGCAGATGCTTTAAATTTTAAAAGCGGAAAGAAGGAAAACAAATGCCCTGCACAACCATACTTGTAGGAAAAGAAGCCTCTTATGACGGCTCGACCATTATTGCCAGAAATGACGATTCCGGCGCCGGACATTACACACCGAAGAAATTCGTTGTCGTACAGCCCGGGGACCAGCCGCGGCACTACAAATCCGTGCTGTCTCACGTGGAAATCGAGCTTCCGGAAAATCCGATGCGGTATTCGGCTGTTCCGAATGCGCTGGCGGGCGAGGGAATCTGGGCGGCCAGCGGCGTCAACGCGGCGGGAGTTGCAATGACAGCCACCGAAACGATTTCGGCCAATGAGCGCGTCCTGGGCGCAGACCCTCTGGTGGAGTATATTCCTGCGGAGGAGAACGGCGGAACTGAGCAGGTTGGCGGAATCGGAGAAGAGGATCTGGTGGTACTGGTTCTCCCTTATATCCACAGCGCGAGAGAAGGTGTCAAGCGTCTGGGCGCTCTTCTGGAGCAGTACGGAACCTACGAGATGAACGGCATCGCTTTCCAGGATACGGACGAAATCTGGTGGCTGGAGACCATCGGCGGTCACCACTGGATGGCCTGCCGGGTGCCGGATAATGCATATGTCATGATGCCGAATCAGCTGGGAATTGACCTTCTGGATCTGGAGGATGCATTGGGAGAGCAGGAATTCTTCATGTGCTCCCCGGATCTTGCTGAGTTCATTGCAGAAAACCATTTGGATCTTACGATGGAAACGCCATACGACCTTGCAGATGGGTGCTGCGGGCACTGCTGCTGCGAGGAGAATTCGGAAGAGGATTCCTGCTGCGGGACGCAGGGTGCGGAGGCTTGCGACGAGGAAGAGGATGAGGATCTTGGCGCATGCATCAATCCGCGGGAGGCCTTCGGCACGCACGATGATGCCGATCACGTGTACAACACACCAAGAGCCTGGTTTATCGGCCGTTATTTTAACCCGCACACTGTGCAGTGGGATGGACCGGAGGCGGATTTCACACCGATGTCGGATGACATCCCCTGGTGCATGATTCCGGAACGCAAGGTTACGGTGGAGGATGTAAAATATATCCTTTCCTCCCATTACCAGGGTACGCCCTATGATCCGTATGCGAGCTACGGAGATGCGTCCATGCGCGGCGCCTATCGCTCCATCGGCGTGAACCGCACGGACTTTGTGGCGATCATTCAGCTGCGCGGTGAGGTGCCGGAGGAGTACAGAGCGGTAGAATGGCTGGCCTTTGGCTCCAACGTGTTTAATACAGCGGTTCCCTTCTATGCAAACGTGGAGACGACACCGGAATATCTTTCCAACACATCAAAGGAAGTGACGACGGATAATTTCTACTGGTCGGCGCGGCTGATCGAGGCACTCTCGGATGCCTGCTACGGCAAGAACTTAAATCACATTGAGCACTACCAGCAGGACGTGCAGTCCAAGGGTCATGCACTGATTGCCAAATACGACCGCCTGCAGGCGAAGGCAGAAACCAACCAGGAGCGTGCGAAGCTTCGCGAAGAGGCCAATGAGGAAATTGCTGCCATGCTTCGGAAGGAAACAGGGAAAACCTTGAATGAGGTTCTCTTTGATGCCACCAACCACATGAAGAACCAGTACGCCCGGTCGGATCACTGATCACACGGATTTGCAAGGATATTTGCTGCTTTGCAGCGTAAATCCGGCGAGGGAAACGCTGATGAAAGCGTTTCCATAAGGACAGGGCAGGAAACGAAAGGACGGATCAGAGTATGCAGATTATCACAGGGGAATTAGCAGGCTACACCGATGAGTATCCCCTTTCCCGCTTTGGCGGCAGAGAGAATATTCTGGCGGTGGACATCGAGACAACCGGCATCACAGCAGAGAAAAACCGGATCTATCTAATCGGCTGCGGCTACTGGGAGGATGACTGCTGGAAGCTGATCCAGTGGTTTGATGATACAGGAGACGGTGAGGCGGATATCCTTACGTCCTTCCTCCTTTTTACCAAGAAATTCACAACGCTTCTGCATTATAACGGACGCCAGTTTGACTTGCCGTTTCTGGCAAGGCGGATTGTCTGGAACGGTTTGCAGGGGACGCCGGGAGCGGAGGATTTTCCTTCAGCAATGAAGTCTCTGGATCTGTATCGGTATGTGAAGCCGTTTCAGAAGCTGTTCTCGCTTCCGGATTGCCGCCAACAGACGGTGGAGGCGTTTTTGGAAACCGGGCGCAGAGAAAATCGGAGTGGCAAAGAGCTGATTTCGGTGTATCTGGAGTACATTCACAAAAAACAGGAAAAAGCCCGCGAAGCCAGGGAAAAGGATTTTACCACAGCGACCACCAAGCGCATCGACGCGGCGATGATCAATCAGCTTCTGAAGGAGCAGGAGCTTTTGAATCAGAAAAAGGCGGAGGAGGAGAGGCGCCGGCAAGCAGAGCTCGAGGCTGGAGTAACTCCTATCCCTTCCGATGTTGCCCCTGGCAATGTGTCTGCACCGGGAGAGGATGATCGGGAGGAAGATGGTGAGCCGATGGACCGCGCGTCCATGCGCCTTGCGCTGCTGTCTCATAATGCGGCAGATGTAAGCGGACTGATTGCTATGACGCAGGTGCTGAGCTGGAAGGATCTTTTGAGCGGTTCCCTGACGGTGTACCAGGCACAGGCCAATACCTTCCGCGGTGTTGACGGAATACCGCAGCAGGAGCTTGTCCTTCATGCAAGGGTGGAGGGAATGTCGGAGAACGCCTTCCGGGATCACCCGGTGACGACCTCCAGGGATGGGTGCTACTGCACCATCAGCGGCGGGAAGGCTACGCTGAAAATTCCGATTTACAACGGGAAGCTGCATTATTTCTACCCGAATTACAAAGACTACTACTACCTGCCGGAGCTGGACCAGGCAATCCATAAGTCCATCGCGGCCTATGTGGATCCGCAGCACCGGCAGCAGGCAACCGCGGAGAATTGTTATACCGGAAAGGTAGGGGCTTTCCTTCCGGAATGGTCCGACAAGTACACACCGCTTTTCCGGCAGCAGCGAAAGGACGCCACCGTCTGGTTTGAGTTTAAGCCGGAAATGAAGAAGGACAAGGCGTTTTTTGCAGAGTACGCTACGTATGTGTTCCGGCATGTGACGACGGTGCAGTAAGGGTGGCTACTGAACGGATACAGTGTATACAAATTTGGAGTGTCATAGAAAAGGAGGGAATGTTGTGAAGAAGCCTTTATTGAAGCTGTTAGCCGGACTTACTGCAGTATCTCTGACAGTTGCACAGCCTGTCAGTGTACTGGCAGGCGAGACGGACGGTGCTGGCTGCGAACAGACGGAGCAGAATAATCAGGAATTTGGCGAATCAAATGATCAGATCTCCGATGGGGGCAACAACGATAGTAATACGGACGATTCCGCAAGCAATGACGGAGCGGAGGTTACGGGCGATGCGGCAAGCAATGACAGTGCAGCAGTTGCAGACGGTGTCGACAATACTGACGATACAATAGAGACGACCGAAAATGTCGTTGCAGAGGAAAATAAGGCGATAGATACTACCCAGCAGACTGGGGGGGGCAAATAGCAATTTGACCGGGGAAGCTGAACAGCGCGACGGTGAGCAGCCTGAGGAGTCCTCTGATGATGAGCAGATTGCTAACTCCGAGCAGACAGACAATCCGATAGAAGAGACAACCGAAGGAGAAAAAGAAACAGCGGATCAGTCCCTCTCTAATTCGGATATGGAAGTTGCGAATAGTTCGGAAAAGGCATCTGACGCGAACACCGTTACTGCCGATGATTCACAGAGCGGCGCAAACGTCGCCTCTGATATAGCCAAGTATGATGAGCCTGCAGAAGAAAAGAAGGATGATGCAGGAGAGGAAAAAGTCAACGTTGCAGAAGAAACGGAAATGACTGCTGTGAACGACATCGATTCGGAAAGTGTTTTGGCTACGAATAGCAATAATGCTGTATTGAGCCAGAGGATGACAGAGTCTCTTTCGGAGGATAATACGACGCACAGCGTAGATGATCAGCAGGCGACATGTGTAGCAGCGGTTACGAAAAAGAGTGGAACACAGTATTACAACACCCTCCAGGAAGCTATCGATGCAGCAGATGAGGATGATACGACAATTACTCTGGTGAAGGAGGTAAAAGAAAATGTTATTATCTCCGGAAAGAATGTCAAAAATTTTGTTCTGGATCTGTGTGGGAAGACCATAACCTCGGTGGAGAATGCGGCAAAGGCTTGCATTGATATCGTTGGAAGCACGGTGACCATCAGAAGCACCGGTGCAGAGAAGAACGAGGATGGAACGCTCAAGAATGCATCTGTTACTGGATCTACCGCAAGCGGCATCAAAATCTCCCAATCCTCGGTGGACTTATTTGGTCTTCTGATCAGGGGAAATGTAGGTTCTCTTGGTGGTGGTATTCAGGCCAGTGACAGCGTATTGAACATCAAAGATACTACATTTGCCGACAATAAGGCAACCGGCGTGAATGCTCACGGCGGCGCAATTGCTACATATAAGGGCACGTTAAATATTGCTGGATCGACCTTTACCGGCAATTCTGCTGATACGAATGGCGGTGCCGTTTATACGCGTGAAGCTGTTAGTGTTAACATCAGCAACAGTGATTTCTCAGCCAATAGGGCTTATAACGGCGGTGCGTATGCTTCTGAGACGAGTCAGGCTCCATATGACATCACAACAGAAGTGAATATAACCAATGTTACGATCTGCGGAAACGAGGCAACCAACCTGGGCGGTGGTCTTTGCTTTAACGGCTATGATAGTGCTAGCGGGGTGTCTTTTTTAAACGGAAAGGGCAAGAATCACAGTGTAACTGTGACTGCTTCGACTATCAGTGGTAATACCGCTGGACAGCAGGGCGGCGGTGTTCTGGCTTATGGCACGGATCTGACGATTGACGGCAAAGAGGACAGCAGTACGGTTATTGATAATAATACGGCCATCTATGGAGGCGGCGTTTTCAGCTTTCACTCTGATGTTAAGATTGGGAAGGGAACCGTTATTTCCGGGAATTCGGCACTCTCGTATGGCGGAGGTCTTTATTCGTCTTTTGATACCAGTTATAAGATGAATGGAGTTACTGTTGACGATAACACAGCCACGGTAAACTACGGTGGCGGCGTATTTACGTATGGAACACAAGGAGTAGAGGTTGTAAACAGCAGCATCAAGAATAACAAGGCACGTCTTGGCGGTGGTCTGGCTGCCTATGCTTCCAATGTAAATATGAGTGGATCTTTCGTCACAGGCAATAAGGGAATCATCTATACAGATGCGAATGGCACGGTTTGGAATGCATCCGGTGCGGGTATCCTGGTCTGCTCTAAGGGTGTTGTTAATCTCATGAATACGGCAGTTACCGGTAATGGAGATGAAAATACTTCTACAGGCGGTGCGGCTGCAGTGTACAGTGGAAGCAAACTCACTGCTGATGCGAATACAACGATAATGAACAACAGCGCGGTTCTGGGCGGTGGTTTGTATATTAGCGGTGAGGCTACCATTTTCAATGGTGCAAAGCTGTATAACAACACAGCGGTGACCGCCGGTGATGATATATATCTTGCGCCGGGAGCCGCAATTACATTAACTCCTGTGGGCAAAAAATGGGTTCTGAACGATGGGTATGGGCACATTATTGACGGCTGGTACATCGATGCAAAGGACACCAGATGGAGCGAGACTGTTGCGAAAGGCCTGGAAGGATATCTTGCCGAGGGTGTGACGATCACTTTGAACAAAGACGGCAGCTACACGATTAAGGTTGCAGCGAATGCGAAGGGTGGTTTCGCACTGAAAGCGGCGCATTCTCCAATCAAACCTACACCTAATACACCTTCTGCTCCGGCGGGAACAGATGGTGCCACTGCCACAGCTGCAGATGCGCATGCAGTTCTTGGAGTGGCGAGAACTCCTGAGGTTGCAGAGAATGTCATCGAGGAATCGGCGGTTCTGGGCGTGGAGAGAGCGTCTGCAGTATTGGGAGCACTTCGAGGACGTGGAACCGGTGACGAGAGTCATATGGGAGCATGGGGAGTTGTATCTCTGGTGTCTCTGGTGTCGCTGGTGGGGGTTGGAGTATTTTTTGCCAGAAAGAAAAAAGAAGACTGATTTGAAGTAAACGAAAGGGGCTCGGAGGCGAGGGCCTTTGGGCCCTTTTCGTGTTTTGCTATTCGCTTGTCCTCCGATCTGATAGGAATTGGAAAGAATGATTCTATCATGACCGGGACATTTTCACTTGCGGTATACCAGGACATTATCATTTATGGCTTATAGCTTATAATATATTGTTATAAAAAGTGTTGACAAAAGTGAGAGGATTTCATACAATACCATTTGTTCGCAGAAGTGGCGGAATTGGTAGACGCGCAGGCTTCAGGTGCCTGTGGCAGCAATG
>CAVBQH010000021.1:0-22030 GCA_963597485.1 Acutalibacteraceae bacterium | reverse complement strand
GCTCGGTGCACTGGGATTTGATGCGGAGGATTCCGAGCACAATGCCATAATCTGCCCGATCGAAATTGCAGGAGAGCGCCTGGGAACGGTCTTTATGTACAACCAGGGACGTCCCTATGAAATTGACGACATCATCATCTGCGAATACGGCACGACGGTAGTCGGTCTGGAGATGCTGCGGGCAGTATCTGAGGAGTCTGCTGAGGAGAACCGCAGAACGGCAATCGTGAAATCCGCATTCTCTACGCTGTCCTACACGGAGATTCAGGCGATCCTGCATATCTTCGAGGAAATGGACGGCAAAAAGGAGGGAATTCTCGTTGCCTCCAAGATCGCAGACAAGGCGGGCATTACACGCTCAGTGATCGTCAATGCTCTTCGCAAGTTTGAATCGGCCGGTGTCATTGAGTCCCGGTCTTCCGGAATGAAGGGGACATACATTAAGGTGCTTAATGATGCGGTGTACCACGAGCTGGACACAATGCGCACGAGAGTCGGATGAGCCAGGCGACACTTACGGCATGTATGCCGGTTAAGTGATGGGCGGCAGATATACTTTTTCCTTGCGTGCTGCAGCCAGGTGTGATATGCTTGCAAGGCTGCGCGGTGTAGCATGCTTGCATGAGAACGCTGCGCGGTGAAGGACTATTAAACACGTACTTCCAGCAGGTGCCGGTGGCCGAAAGGCTGGCATGGTCCTTGGAGGATTCTGATCCTCTGCTGCGAAAAGAAGTGCGGACGGCCGGTTGCTCCCGGCGAACAAACCAATTATGGAGGATAATAAAATGAGCGTAGTATCTATGAAGGAACTGCTTGAGGCAGGTGTGCACTTTGGTCATCAGACCCGTCGCTGGAATCCGAAGATGGCTCCCTACATCTTCACTGAGCGCAACGGCATCCACATCATTGACCTTCAGAAGTCTGTTGTAAAGGTTGATGAGGCCTACAAGGCAGTATTCGAGATTGCTGAGCAGGGTGGCACCATTCTGTTCGTTGGCACCAAGAAGCAGGCGCAGGATTCTGTAAAGGCTGAGGCTGAGCGCTGCGGCATGTACTATGTTAACCACAGATGGCTTGGCGGAATGCTCACCAACTTCAAGACCATTCAGACCAGAATCGAGCGTCTCAACAAGATCAACGAGATGGAGAACGACGGAACCTTCGATGTACTTCCCAAGAAGGAAGTAGCTGCTCTTAAGAAGGAGCAGGAGAAGCTTCAGGCCAACATCGGCGGTATCACAACAATGGCACACATTCCGGATGCGATCTTCGTTGTAGATCCCAAGAAGGAAAAGATCTGCGTAAACGAGGCACACAGCCTTGGCATCACTCTGATCGGTATTGCTGATACCAACTGCGATCCGGATGAGCTGGACTACATCATTCCTGGTAACGACGATGCAATCCGCGCTGTAAAGCTTCTTTGCTCCAAGATGGCAGATGCTGTTATCGAGGCTCGTCAGGGTGAGGAGAACGTTGCTGCAGACGCACAGGGACAGGATGCTCTGGCAGCAGAGTCCGCAGCAAGTGAGGCTGAGCAGGCTGCAGAGGGAACTCTGTAATCCGGACAAAGAAATTTTGCAAGACAGATTCAAGGGCTCGCGGCAGGCGAGCCCTTGGTTGGCCGCAGACTGCGGCATAGGAGGTTATTATGGCAATCACAGCAGCTCAGGTAAAAGAGCTTAGAGAGATGACCGGTGCCGGCATCATGGAGTGCAAGAAGGCACTGACAGAGACCAACGGCAACACCGAGGAGGCTGTAGAGCTTCTTCGCAAGGCTGGCGCTGCAAAGGCAGAGAAGAAGGCAAACCGTATCGCAGCAGAGGGCCTTTGCTATGTTGCACAGACCGAGGACAACAAGGCAGCTGTTGTCGAGGTGAATTCCGAGACTGACTTCGTTGCCAGCAATGCTACCTTCAAGGAGTATGTTCAGAAGGTTGCCAATGCAGCACTTGCTACAGAGGCATCCGATCTGGAGGGCTTCCTGGCTGATAAGTGGCCGGAGGATGCTTCCAAGACTGTCAGCGAGAGCCTGGTAGACATGATCGCTGTTATCTCTGAGAAGCTTTCCATTCGCCGTTTTGAGAAGGTAGAGGCCGCTGATGGCATCGTTGCTTCGTATGTGCATGGCGCAGGACGCATTGCAGTTCTGGTTGAGGCACAGACCGACGTTGTTAATGACGAGATCAAGGAAGCTGTCCGCAACGTAGCAATGCAGGTTGCAGCACTGTCTCCGAAGTATGTCAGCGAGGAGGATATCCCGGCAGACGTTCGTGAGCATGAGAAGGAGATCCTTCTGGCACAGGCTGTTGCTGAGAACGAGGCTCTTCCGGAGAACAAGAGAAAGCCGCAGCAGATTCTTGAGAAGATGCTGGTTGGCCGTCTGAATAAGGAATTTAAGGAAATCTGCCTGAATGACCAGGTTTATGTAAAGGCAGAGGATGGCAAGCAGTCCGTTGCTGCATACGTTGCTGAGGTCGGCAAGAAGAACGGCGCGAACATCACCATTAAGAAGTTCGTTCGCTATGAGACCGGCGAGGGAATGGAGCATAAGGAAGAGAACTTTGCCAAGGAAGTTATGGAGCAGGTTGGTAAGGCCTGAGCCCTTCTGAACAGTTACCTTGGAAGTAATCCGTTCGTTCACATGGTGACGATAGAGCCGGAGGGCATGCACTTTGCTGCCCTCCGGCCTTTTTCGTTTCTCATGGAGGAAAGATTATGAAATTCAACAAAATAAATGAAACAACCCTCAACTGTATCATCTCGGAGGAGGAGCTGGCAGGAAGCGGCATTACGCTGGATGATATCATGAGCCGCCAGTCAAAGGCTCTTGAGTATCTGCGGCGCGTGGTGATCGAGGCAGTTCGTCAGGAGAATTTTCATCTGGATGCGCCCTTTACCTCAATGCAGATCGGCGTCATGATGGATGGTTCCCTTTCACTGACAATTTCCAGTGATGAGCCATCAGAGAATGCGACATCGCAGGACCCGCTGGCAGCAGCTAAATCAGCGATTGAGACCTTGCTCGCCTCGATGAAGGAGAATATGCCGCAGAAGGACGCTGCGGCTCTGCAGGAGAGAGAGGCGGCGCAGCCGCAGTCCGAGGAAATGCCGGAAACAAAGGAGACATCCTCCGCGAGCCGGCAAAAGCGTCTTCAATACTGCTATACGTTCCTGTCTATGGCGGATGTCATTGAGTGCTGCCGCCGGATTCCGGGAACGTGGAATCTCACATCGTCTCTCTGGAAGAACGAGGAAGAGGGCATCTATCAGCTGCTTCTTGCTGCGCAGCCGGAGGAGATACAGCCCTTTGAACAGGCACTTCTTGCAATGAATGAATTCGGCAGCCTTGCGGACGCACCTGCGGAGGCAGCTGCCTACATTATGGAGCACGACAAATGCATTCTGAAAGAAAACGCGGCAGCACAGCTGGCCCGCATGTAGACGGAATCCGTCTGAATAAATTCATCGCCTCCTCTGGTCTGTATTCCAGACGTGAGGCGGATCGTCTGATGGAAATGGGCGAGGTTACGGTCAATGATGAGCCGGCACAGCCTGGTATGCGGATCACCGGCAATGAGAAGGTAAAGGTGCGGGATCAGATCATCCGCTCCCAGAACCGGAAGGTGGTTGTGGCCTATTACAAGCCGGCCGGTGTAACGGTAACGCGCAGCGATCCGTACGCCAAGGTGACACTGGAGGATGTGTTCCGTTATCCGATACATCTTACCTATGCAGGACGTCTGGACCGGGACTCAGAGGGACTTCTTCTGATGACCAATGACGGAGAGCTGATCGATGCGATGATGCGCGCAGCCAACGAGCATGAGAAGGAATACATCGTACGTACCCGGGGGAAAATCAGCGATGAGGATCTCCATCAGATGTCAAAGGGCATCTGGCTGAAGGACCTCGAGATGAAGACAAGGCCCTGCCGCATCGAGCGGCTGGGGGATTATACCTTCCGCATCGTTTTGACACAGGGGCTGAACCGTCAGATTCGGCGCATGTGCAAGGCGCGAGGCCACGAGGTGAAGACGCTTAAGCGTGTACGTGTTCTGAACATTACGACAAAGGGGCTTCAGCCCGGGATGCAGCGGGAGCTGTCGCAGGACGAGATGCAAAAGCTCTATGAAATGGCAGGTCTGGCATGACATTTGCGGAATACAAGGAGCTCCAAAGCACCATCGAGGAGCACATGGATCGGTATTATAACCAGGACAATCCGATCATCAGTGACTACGAATACGATCAGCTGATGCTGCGCCTGAAGGCGGCAGAAAAGGAGCATCCGGATTGGATTACGCCGGACTCACCCACACAGAAGGTCGGCGGCACTACGAAGCGGGAGGCGGGGGTAAAGGTTACCCACGATGTCCCGATGCTCTCCATCGAGGATGTGTTTACAAAGGAGGCGGTCCTTTCCTGGGTGGGGAAGGTGCATGAGCGATATCCGAAGGCGGCCTTTTCGGTAGAAGTGAAGGTGGATGGTCTTTCCATGTCGCTTCGCTATGAGCAGGGTGCAGACGGAAAGCTTCATCTGCAGCTGGCGGAATCCCGGGGAGACGGTCTTGTCGGCGAGGATGTGACGGTGAATGCCCGCGTCATTCCGGATGTTCCGCAGATCATCGACCTTCCCTATGAGAGCCTGGAGCTTCGCGGCGAGGTCTATATGACGCACGAGGCCTTTGAGCGCTACAACGCCAGGATGGAAGAGCTCGGCAAAAAAACGGCGGCCAATCCCAGAAATCTCGCAGCCGGGACGCTGCGGCAGCTGGATGCATCCATTACCAGGCAGCGTGGACTGCGGATGTTCATCTTCAATGTGCAAAGAGGACCGGCGGATTTGATGGAAAGCCACACAAAGGCACTGGATATTCTGCAGAAGGCCGGTGTTCCGGCAGTGTATCATAAACGATGCACTGTGCCGGAGGAGATATGGGCGGCGATCGAAGAAATCGGACAGATGCGTGAGACACTGCCCTTTGATCTGGACGGAGCGGTGGTGAAGCTGGACGACATATCCCTGCGAAATGAGTTTCCGGCAGGAAGCAAGTATTCCAGCGGACACATCGCCTATAAATATCCTCCGGAGGAGAAGGTGGTAACCATGGACCGTATCCTGGTGGATGTCGGCCGCACGGGGAAGCTTACCTTTACCGGAGAATTCCATGACAGCGCCACAGGGAAGCCGGCAAAGCTCTGCGGAACCAGTGTCAGCCGGGCGACGCTTCACAATCAGGACTACATCACGCAGATGCAGATCGGAATCGGAGGAGAATACCGCCTCTTTAAGAGCGGTGAAATCATTCCGAAGCTAAATGGCTGCGTTACACCGCCGGAGGCGGTTTTTGCTGCACCTGCGGTCTGTCCTGTCTGCGGCGAGCCGCTGGTTCGGGAAGAGGACACGGCGGATATCCGGTGCGTCAATCCAGGGTGTCCTGCGCAGCTGGTAAATTCCATTGCATATTTTGCCTCCAGAGGCTGCATGAATATCATGGGGCTTGGCGATACATTGGTGGATGCGCTCGTCAGGGAAGGGTATCTTCACAGCTATGCAGATATCTATCATCTGAAGGACCATCGCGAGGAGCTCATCGAAAAGGGGCTGATCGGCAAGGAGAAGAATACAGATAAGGTACTGGCTGCCATTGAAGCCTCCAAGAGCAATTCTCCGGTTCTGCTGCTGACGGGCCTTGGAATTCGGAACTGCGGCAAAGCGGCGGCAAGGGAGATTCTATCCCACTACGACAGCATCGATGCGCTGGCAGGTGCCTCTGCCGAGGAGCTGACCGGTATACCGGATGTTGGAGAGACGACGGCCGGATGTATCCACGACTTTTTTGCTGCTCCGGCGACCGGCGCTATTCTGAACCAGCTGCGCGAAGCCGGTGTGAATATGAAAATGGAGAAGCTTGCAGAAACG
Organism: Acutalibacteraceae bacterium; assembly: GCA_963597485.1. Classification (GTDB taxonomy): domain Bacteria; phylum Bacillota; class Clostridia; order Lachnospirales; family Lachnospiraceae; genus CAG-791. The sequence continues at coordinate 16,104 of CAVBQH010000021.1, read as the reverse complement.
ACAGAGGTATTGGCGGGCAAGACATTCGTTGTCACCGGAACGCTGCCTACGCTGGGACGAAGAGAAGCCGAGGAGCTGATCCGGACAAACGGAGGCAAGGTTTCCGGGAGCGTCTCCAGAAAGACCAGCTATGTGCTGGCGGGTGAGGCTGCCGGCTCCAAGCTGACAAAGGCTGTGGAGCTGGGAATAACGGTGATTACAGAGGATGAGCTGAAAGAAATGCTGCGAACCGCCGCTTTGGCAGGAGAGGCACGTTGAAAAGCGATTCCTAAAAAGCGATTCCTAAAAAGCGATTCCATAGAAGGGAACCGCCGGATGTAAGAAGCGATCATTGTGCAGAGAAAGAAGGGGCAGATATGCCGATACGTATTCAAAATGATCTTCCGGTAAAGGAAGAGCTGGAAAGAGAGAATCTGTTCATTGTTGATGAGAATCGGGCAGCGCACCAGGATATTCGTCCGCTGGAAATCTGTATTCTTAACCTCATGCCCAAAAAAGAGGACACCGAGCTGGATATCCTTCGAATGCTCAGCAACACGCCGATCCAGCTGAACATTACCTTTATGCGCATGAGCTCACACATGAGCAGGAATACCTCGTATTCGCATCTGCACCAGTTCTATGTCAGCTTTGATGAATTGAAGGATCGTCATTTTGACGGCCTGATTATCACCGGAGCGCCGGTGGAAAAGCTCGAATATGAAGAAGTGGATTACTGGAATGAGCTGTGCCGCGTATTCGAGTGGAGCAAAACCAATGTAACCTCAACACTTCACATCTGCTGGGGAGCGCAGGCGGGCCTGTATTATCACTATGGTCTGCAAAAGGTTATGCTTCCCGGCAAGTTATCCGGTGTCTATCTGCATGAGGTTCTGCATCGCAAGGATCCTTTGGTGAGAGGTTTGGATGATATTTTCATGATTCCGCACAGCCGGTATACGGAGGTGCCTGCTGCAGACATTCATGCCTGCGGGGAGCTCAAGGTTCTGGCAGAGTCCAAGGAGGCCGGTGTACTCCTTTGTACCACGAAGGACGGGCGGCAGGTCTTTATTTTCGGTCATGGTGAATATGACCGCTATACGCTGCAGGGTGAATACGAACGGGATCTGGCGAAGGGAATTGAGCCGGAGCTCCCGGTTAACTATTTCCCGGACAATGATCCGCACAAGCGCCCGCTCCTCCAGTGGAGAAGTGCGAGCCAGGCCATCTACAGCAACTGGATTAATTATTACGTATACCAGGCTACGCCGTATGATTGGGTGTAAGATGGGGCAAAAACTTGCGGTCGTCATTGACCGATATTTATTGATGTAATACCATAACAAACGAGGCTACCCAAACGGTAGGCGGTTAGGCCCTCTTGCGGAGGGACTGGACCCTCCGATCACATAGATGCCAAATCATGGCGTTTCATGGAAAGGAGGTGTCGCATGGATGTTTCCAGCATAATAGCTATTCTCACCTTGTGTCTGACTTGTATAATGTTTGGATACAAGCTCGGGAAAGACGTATGGAAAAAGAAATGACCGCCCAACCCCACGAAAGTTGACGGTCATTCATGACATAAAAACTATTAGGGGCTAACCGTCTATCGGTAGCCTTTTCTATTTCTATTCTACATGTTCTGGAGCATATTGCAAGCAGGATACGAAATCACGTTGTCTGTTCTCTACACAAAAAAGGAAAATCGGCGAGCAATATGAGAGCGATAAGACTGCTCCATTGGGCAATGAATAGAAACAATATCCGACTCTTCAGGCATCTCTGTGAGATTGAATTCGGCGATAAAGACGAATTCGAAATTAGAATTTCTGTATTGTAGGAAACGGGGGTATGTATGAGCAAGACATGGCATGGATTTGTGCAGTATAACGGAGCAGATGTATCCATTTTCAGAAGGGTTGAATTCGAAATTACGGAAGATCAATACACAGCGATCCAGGAAGCAATTCGGGAAAATGGACATTAGAGAAGAACTTGATTCTATCAGCAAAGCGGATCTGATAGAGCTAATCATAGACATGTCGGATAACGGGTATTATCCGTTGGATCTTTTTTTTGCTGAATGGCTCATCGGTTCCGAGTGCTCTGGAGCTAGATATGGGATATTTGATATCGGAAACAACAAAAGAAGAACGAGAGAAAATCGTGGCGGAGTCATTGGAATATATGGATGCAAGTTGCGACGGCAGCACGGCAGGCCTTGCTGAGATGTACCAGGAGTATATTGATGGCAAAAAGGAGCTCCGTGACATCAACATGGAGTTTCGTGCAAGGTATGTTAGGGACGACAACATGCCAAAGCGAGAGGGGTGTAGCTACTTTGGTTAAGAAGATTGTGAAGGATCCACTTTTTCTTGCCGGGAAATCAGAGAATGCAACGGAAAAAGACAAACAGGTGGTGATAGACCTCCTGGATACACTCGGCGCGAACATAGACCGCTGCGTTGGTATGGCAGCAAACATGATCGGCGTTCGGAAAAATATCATCGTTGTCGCAGCCGGACCATTCCAGTTTGCGATGATCAATCCGGTGATCACGAAGAAATCGGGGCCGTTCCAGACTGAGGAAGGGTGCCTTTCGTTGGATGGTGTGCGGTCCTGCACGAGGTATGAGGTGATCGAAGTCGATTATATGGATCAGAACTTCGAGAGGCAGCATGGGAAGTATTCCGGATGGATAGCGCAGGTTATCCAACACGAAGTGGATCACTGCCGAGGAATTGTGATATGAAGCCAAGGTCTGCAAAGAGCATGGAGCTCTACAAGATGATGCTGAAAAGCGGCTATCCGGAAGTGTTTTGCAAGCAAATCACTCTCAATCTGAATACGGACTGGACCGAGCAGCGGATGATTGGATATCTTTCGCACTACAAGAAACTCTCGATGGAAGATGTGGCGGATGAGATGCTTGCAATTCTCAGCGACAGGAAACGAGTCATGCAGAAAAAGCAGCTGGAAGCCACGAATGCTAAGTGGAACGAGCTGACAAGGAACGGCTTTCCTGGGGATACCGTGAACTTCCAGAAAAATTAACCTGAATTATTCGTCCCTATCGGGATGAATAATTCAGGTTAAAAGCGATGCCGCCACAGCCAGTACAGAAACAATCACGACCGGATAAGCGTTCTTTCTCCTGCGATCGATCAAATACAAAACAGAAGAATAAATCACGATACCTGCAAGACAAACGATAATCCTGACAGGCAGACTGTATTCCTTCAGATATTGCGTAACACTGCAAATCACAGCAAAATGCGTAAGATAAATGTAAAGGCTAAACTTGCCCATTCCCTTACAAAGCTTAGCAGGAACGTGCTGCAGCATCCTTGCAGCAGGGGTAGCACCAGTAGCAGCACTTGCTATGATCACCATAAAAGGAATAACACAAAACACATTTGCATCCCGCACGCTGCTGAAGGTAAGAACGATGGTCAGCGGTATGACAAACCAGCAAGCCGTATCAAGGATTGCACCTTCCTTTTTCTCAAAAAAGTGCGTTCTTTGTGCCCTGCATTGAAATTTATAGGCAAGCACGCCGCAGCACTGACCTGCAAAAGCCCGGTAAAGAGAATCCGGCAGCAGGTATGTGATATCCTTTCCGATATTGGTAGTACCGTATTTTTGCATGGCAAATGAGTACACAAAAACAATCATAATCGGACAGATAATGTAAAGGAAGCCCTTTCGATAGTACCTTGCCAGCGGATAGATCACGGCCTGTGTGATCATCATTGCTGAAAGATACCAGGTCGCCCCCACAAGGTAATCTGTATTAAACTGCGGATTCTGTATAAAATTGCCGCATTGCAGCATCAAAAATTCCCATTTGAAATGCCACAATTGTGAGAGTACGCCGGTCACGGTCCGTATGCCGTTATAATTGCAGAAAAAGAAGAAATGCACTGCATTGACGATACACAGCGCCCCGAAAAATCCCTTGCATTTATGCAAAAGATATTCCACCACCGTCTCACTTGCATCTGACGGCAGCGTGTCCACATGTGCCATCAGAAAGAATCCGGAAAGGATAAAAAACAGTTCCACATAAACAGTGACCACATCTGTTATCGGATAAATGCTGCTTAGTCCAAACAAACCATACAAATGAAAAAAAACCACCATCAGCGCTGCTGTGAATTTCAAAATGTCATATGTTCCGCAGTAATTTTTATTATGCATATTTACCCTGAATTATTCACCATGACATTTTCGGCCTAACAACCAGCCGGTATCTTGCTCGGATTTCAGCATTTGACCATTTGAAGATAATCTGTCCCTAAAAAAGGGCATAGCTATCCTATTGATGATCAATTAGCTGATTCGATAGTCATGGTCCATGTATGGCGGCAAGGCCGCCGTTAACAGTTGCTATTCCAGCAATGCAACAGAGTTCAGCATTCTTATGTTGGTGAGAGTCTCGAAGAACTCGCCCTTATATGGACAGCTGCTGCAGAGCTTGAACGTTATATATCCTGCTGAATGCACCACCTTAGCGGCTATCTTCAGCAGTTTCAGACGGACAGTATCAATCCGCTGCGTTCTGAGATTGGCGGACAATACAATCCGGCGAAACCAATTGAACAGGTTGTATGCCAGAGCATGCACTTAATCCTGCATCGGAGGAGAGGTCGCCGCCAGCAAAATTTATTTTAACACGCTTGTTGCTTTCAAGAGGTGTGGTGTTTAAGAAGTTCACAGAGAGCTCCTTTCACGGTGTTTTGTGACTTCGACAATCACATTTTACCAGAAAGTCGAGCCTTTTTTTTGTTCACCCATCGAGTGAGAGCAATATAAGTATACTTGCATATTTGTAAGGACTGTTCATATAATATACTTACAAAATGCACATGATAATCGATAAGTATACTGATATATGGCGTATAAAACCGCGCGGAGATTGCAATATGGCATTGGTAAGCAATGAACAGATTATAAAGGTACTTCGTCAATACAATCCATGGTGGCGCAGTCCGTCAGTGATTAAGGAAGAAAGCAAACCTCAGAAAAGACTTGCCTACTACGAGGCAATGAAGATGATAAAACACAAGACGATAAGGAGATTTGCTGTTTTATCAGGGGCAAGACGAGTCGGAAAAACAACAATCATGTATCAGATGATGGAGGCATTGCTGGAAGAGGGAATCGATCCGAAGAATATCCTGTATGTGTCATTTGACAATCCGATTGTAAAGCTAGTGAATGTGGAAACGGTCTTATCTGTATATGAGTCATTATATCCGATCGATGGAATCCGATACCTGTTCCTGGACGAAATACAGTATACGGAGAATTGGGAACTGTGGATGAAGGTTATCTATGACAGCAGGAAGGATATTCGCCTGATTGCGACCGGCTCTGCCAGCCCGATACTGGAAAAAGGATCGGCGGACAGCGGCACAGGGAGATGGAGCATTCTGAAGATACCGACCATGTCATTTTACGAGTACTGCAGACTCCTTCAGCTGGAAGAACCATTGCTGCCTGAGCGCTTGAGGCTCACCGATATTGTACAAATGAGCAATGCGGAAATCGGCGATTTAATGAATCAATTCACGCCGTTAGAAAGTCATTTTAACCGCTATCTTCTGATCGGCGGATTTCCGGAACTGGTGCTGTCGGATGATGACATGTATGCACAGAGAATGCTCAGGGAGGATGTCGTAGATAAGGTTATCAAACGGGATGTGCTTACGCTTTTTAACATTCGCAGTCCTCTTTTGATGGAAAAGCTCTTTCTGTATCTGTGCATGAATTCAACGGAAATTTTTAATGCTGCTGCAGCGGCAAAGGAGCTGGAGAATACGTCGGTAGCCACATTGGATAACTATATTGCTGCACTGGAAATGTCAAATCTTATTTACGTTTCAGTGCCGATGCACGTCGGAAGCAAGGGGGCTTTGAAAGGCAAACCGAAAATTTATATAGCGGATGCAGCGATTCGCAATGCTGTATTGATGATCGATGATGTTTTATCCGATGAAAAAGAGCTGGGCGCCATGGTTGAAACAACAGTCTACAAGCACATTGCATCCTTCTACCAGGGAACAACAGCGCGGATTGGCTATTTCAGAAAGGCCAGGGATAATCAGAAGGAAGTCGATGTAGTAGTAGATTCTCCTAGGGAGAAAATATTATGTGAGGTGAAGTATCGGAGTAATTCCCATATTCCGTCATCCGATGCAATCGTTGAGCTGTGCAGAGGCGATGATACCGGTGTTGGAAGTGCATTCCTGATAACAAAACGATTGGATGATTTTGGCATTGCAAGACATGAAACAGAAATTCCGATCCTGAGAATACCAGCGGTAGCTTTCTTGTATCTGCTGGGCAAATTGGAGTCTGAGGAACAAAATGGAAGGATGTAGCGGTAACCCGGTAAGAACCGGAAAACGAAAAGAAGCTGAAGGTTTGACCCGGGCGCCGTATAATGCTACTGTAAACCGTGGCAGTACAGCACTCCTTTTCGAGTAAGCGAGAACAGCATGGAGACAACAGATCCGACAATTCACATGACATTTGAACAGCAGATTCCGGATTTTCTGGCAGACCGGCTTTCCAATCAGAAGCTGGAGGATTTTCTGGAGCATTATGATGAATGCAAGAGCTGTCAGGAGGAGCTATCTGTTCGGTATCTGATCGGAGAGGGACTGGCGAAGCTGGAAACCGGGGAGCCCTTTAACCTGGAGAAGGAGCTCTCGGCCTATGTGCAGCAGGAGCGCAGCAGACTGCGCCGAAGAGTACACTTTGTGCAGCTGGCCATCGGGTATGAGGTGCTGACGCTGGCGGTTTTTGCTGCGGCAGTTGTGGTGAGCATTGTGGTGGGGATATGGTAATCGCCGTGTGATATGTACAATGTACCGGGACAGGGGACGTTGAATACCCGGAGAGGAAATTGCTTTGGCATATGAGAACAAATTGGTCCTGATTGACGGACACAGCATATTGAACCGCGCATTCTACGGAATGCCGGATTTAACGAGCAGCGCAGGCTTACATACCGGCGCTGTTTATGGTTTTCTGAAGATTTTATTTAAGATTCTGGACGAGGAGAAGCCGCAGTACCTTACGGTTGCCTTTGATGTGCACGCACCGACCTTTCGGCACGAGGCGTATGCAGACTATAAGGGTACCAGACACCTGATGCCGGACGAGCTGCGCGAACAGGTTCCGCTGATCAAGAAGGTGTTGAAGGCGATGGGTGTTGCTACCTGCGAAAAGGCCGGGCTGGAGGCGGATGATATCCTTGGTACGTTGGCGAAAAAGGCCCAGGCCAGCGGTATAGAGGTATCACTGGTTTCGGGCGACCGGGATCTTCTGCAGATTGCCGATGAGCACATACAGATCCGGATTCCCAAGACGCAGAAGGGGCAGACAACCATTCTGAACTATTATGCAAAGGATGTGGAGGAAGCGCTTGGCGTCACACCGCTGGAATTCATTCAGGTAAAAGCGCTCCAGGGCGATACGGCGGACAACATTCCGGGCGTACCGAAGGTCGGACCCAAAACGGCAACCGATCTGATCATTAAATATCACTCGGTAGACGGTGTCTATGAGCATTTATCGGAGATTACCAGAAAGAGTCTTCACGACAACCTGGAGCAGAATGAGGATCAGGCCAGGCTTTCTTTGTTCCTTGCGACTATTAAAGCAGATGCTCCGGTGGAGTTGGATCCGGAAGTGGCCAGGCTTGGAAATCTGTTTACGCCGGAGGCGTTTGGATTGTATACGGAGCTGGGCTTTAAAAACCTTCTGACGAAGTTTTCCCGGGAAACAGCAGCAGCTGCACAGTCTGCCCCGGGGAGAGCATCTGCTGCGACTGCGCAGAATGCCGGACAACAGAAGGTGGGCTCGGCTGATAGCGAATGGAAGGAGCTGTCCGAGGCGGAGCTGCGCGAAGAGCTCCCGGAGATGTTCCTGCAGGATCTGCCGGATGCTCGGATCGATGAGAACAATGAAAATGAAGGAAGGCAAGGGATATCAGCTGCGGATGACAGCGGCGATCTGCCCTGGGCCGCGGTTTTCCCGCTTATGGATCCTCCGGCCCCGGGAGGAGTCCCGGAAGGACTAGCGGTGTCTGCGCTGGCTGTTTTTGAAAACGGCCAGGCAGAGGTGCTGCCGGCTAAGGAAGGAGACGGCGGAAATGAACTCGTGGTCTCTGCTGCGGGAGAGCTGGTGCCGGCGGGGAACAAACCCGACACGACAGAGCTGACAAGGCGGCTTACAGATCTGCGGGTGAGAGCGCGTAACGGTGAGCTGCGTCTTGCTGTTTTCAACCTGAAGGCACAGCTCCCGCTTTGGGACATTCCCAGGGAGGAATTCAGGGACGGGATATGCCTCGACGGAATCATGGATGTCCTTTTGGGTGCATATCTTTTGAATCCTCTGAAAAATGACTACGAGCCGGAGGACATTGCGGCGGAGTATCTGGGAGAGACCGTTGAGGGAAGGGAGCACCTTCTGGGGAAGAACACCATGGGCGCCTTTTACCATGAGAATCCCAAGGAGGCAGCAGCCTACGCAGAGCGGACCTGCCGGATGCTGGCGAAGGCGGCACCTCTTGTGCGGGATGCCCTGATAAAGGCGCATATGCTGGAGCTGTATGAGCGTGTGGAGCTGCCGCTCTCGTACGTTTTGTACGATATGCAGAGAATCGGTATCCGCGTACTGCCGGATAAGCTTTCCGAGTATGGCGAGCAGCTGGTGGGACGGATCCACGAGCTGGAGGAAGCCATTTACGAGGCAGCGGGGCACGATTTTAACATCGCAAGCCCCAAGCAGCTGGGGAAGGTTCTTTTTGAAGAACTGCAGCTCCCCGGGGGCAAGAAGACCAAAAGCGGATATTCTACAGCGGCGGATGTGCTGGAGAAGCTCTCGCCGGAGCACGATATTGTGGCCAAGGTGTTGGAGTACCGCGGCCTTACGAAGCTCAAATCCACCTACGCGGACGGGCTTGCCGGATACATTGCGGAGGATGAACGGATTCATACCACCTTCCACCAGACCATTACGGCGACCGGGCGCATCAGCTCAGCGGATCCGAATCTCCAGAACATTCCCATGCGGACGGAGCTCGGAAGAGCCATCCGCAAGGTCTTTGTCCCGGGGGAGGGATGCTGCTTTACCGATGCAGACTATTCGCAGATTGAACTGCGCATATTGGCGTCCATGTCCGGGGATGAGGCACTGATTGAGGCCTACCGCGAGAACCGCGACATTCACAGGGCAACGGCGGCCAAGGTGTTCCACACACCCTATGAGGAGGTGACTCCTTTGCAGCGACGTAACGCCAAGGCTGTGAATTTCGGCATTGTCTACGGAATCAGTTCCTTTGGCTTGTCGCAGAATCTGTCGGTTTCCAGAGCAGAGGCGAAGGAATACATCGAGGCATATTTCCAAATGTTCCCGGGGATCAAGGCATTCCTTGATCAGGAAGTAAAGGATGCCAGAGAATGCGGCTATTCGACAACGCTCTTTGGAAGGCGGCGGCCTGTGCCGGAGCTGAAGAGCTCGAATTTCATGCAGCGGCAGTTTGGAGAGCGCGTTGCAATGAATGCACCCATTCAGGGCACAGGAGCAGACATTATGAAGGTGGCTATGCTCCGTGTGTGGGAGGAGCTCTGCCGCCGGGGGCTGCAGTCCCGTATTATTCTGCAGATTCACGATGAGCTTCTGATTGAGACGGCGCAGGGAGAGGAAGAGCAGGTGGCCCAGATTCTTAAAAACGGAATGATGGGTGCTGCCAGCCTTCGCGTTCCGCTGGAGATTGACTGCCATACAGGAACAGACTGGTACGAGACCAAGTAGGGCAGCAGGAGGAGAAGGCGTATGCGTGTGATCGGCATTACAGGCGGAGTGGGATCCGGCAAATCCGAGCTCCTTCGTTACATTGCAAATCACTATAAGTGCAGGATATTGCTGGCCGATGAGGTTTCTCATGACGTGATGAAAAAGGGCGGGGCTGCCTATGAGGCCCTGCTGCGTCTCCTGGAGCAGTATCCGGGAAACGGGAAGCTGACGCAGGAGGACGGAGAGATCTGCCGAACGGAAATGGCGGCAAGGATCTTTGCCAGTCCAAAGCTTCGCGAAGAGGTGAATGCGATTCTGCATCCTGCTGTCCGGGAGAGCATCCTCTCCGCTATACAAGAGGAGAAGGAGAAGGCCTGTGCGAAGGACCCGGGAGCGGCGGACTATTTTTTCCTTGAGGCTGCACTTTTGATTGAGTGCGGATATGGTTCCGTAGTAGACGAAATGTGGTATATTTATTGCAATCTGCCGGTTCGAAGACAGCGGCTCAAGGCAAGCCGCGGGTATTCCGATGCCAAAATAGACAGCATTCTGGCCGCCCAGCTTTCGGAGGAGGCATTTCGAGAGGGCGCGGATGTCGTGATCGACAATTCCGGCATACTGGAAGAGGCCTATCGGCAGATTGATGAGGTGTTATGAGATTTCAAACATTTTCCAGCGGTTCCAGCGGCAACTGCAGCTACGTTGGTTCCGAAACAACGCACCTTCTGGTGGATGTCGGCATCAGCCGCAAGAGAGCACAGGAGGCATTGCAGAGAATTGAGCTGGATCTTTCGGATCTGGACGGCATTTTTATTACCCATGAGCATAGTGACCATATCCAGGGCCTGGCCATGATTATGAAAAAGTCGGAGGTTCCGATTTACGCGACGAGAGGTACTATTGCAGCAATCCGCAGCATGGAGAAGTTCCGGGATTTCGGCGAGGACCGGTTCGTTCCGGTGAAGGCGGATGAGAAGATTACGGTAAAGGATCTGACGGTTTCGCCCATGCAGATTTCGCACGATGCGGCAGAGCCGGTGGGGTACCGCATTCAGTACGGGCATAAAAAGGTATCCATTTGCACGGACCTTGGCTGTTATACGGAGTACACAAAAGCCTGCCTTCAGGATTCGGATGTGCTTCTTCTGGAGGCGAATCACGACATCAATATGCTGCAGGTGGGATCGTATCCCTACCCGCTGAAGCAGCGGATTCTATCCGATCGGGGACATTTGTCCAATTCTGCCAGCGGGCGTCTTTTGGACAGCGTTCTGAATTCACATATGAAGGCAATATTCCTGGGGCATCTGTCGCAGGAAAATAATTATCCGGAACTGGCGTTTGAGACGGTTCGTGTAGAGATCAATGCCGCCGAGGACTCGTATGAGGCGGATGAGCTTCCCATCGCCGTGGCCCCCCGCAAGGAAGCCTCGGCAATGATTGAGTTTTAACGATGTGAGCCGGTGGACCGGCAGAAAGGTAAGAACATGCAGAAAAGAGCGATCATCACAGTGGTTGGTAAGGATACCGTCGGCATTATTGCAAGAGTCTGCAGCTATCTGGCAGAGCGGAGCATCAATATTCTGGACATTTCGCAGACGATCGTGCAGGGATATTTTAATATGATGATGATTGTCGACATTACTGCGCTGGAGACGCCGTTCGCAGATGTTGCCAAGGAGCTTGATACCATCGGCAAGGAAGCCCTCGGCGTTCAGATTAAGTGCCAGAAGGAAGAGATTTTTGATTCGATGCACCGGATCTGAAATTCGTTCAGCACCTGCCAATTTCAACGTGAACCCGCTGCTTGCAGGCAAATTCACGATTGAAATTGGCAGGTGCTGAAACAGATACAATTCACGATTGAAATTGGCAGTCCCACAAAAAGAGACAGTACTATAGCGCATAAAGGTGATACAGCATGATTAATATCCGCGAAGTAGAAGAAACCAACGCAATGATCGAGAAGGAGAATCTGGATGTCCGCACGATTACGATGGGCATCAGCCTTCTGGACTGCATCAGCACGGATTTGGATGTCCTGAAGAAGAACATCTATGAGAAAATATATGATCTGGCCAAGGACCTGGTTCGTACCGGCGAGGAAATCTCCCAGGATTTCGGAATTCCGATTGTCAACAAGCGGATTTCGGTTACGCCCATCGCACTGGTAGGCGGCTCGGCGTGCCATAGCTCGGAAGACTTTGTGGAAATCGCCAAAACGCTGGACGAGGTGGCCGGAAAGGTGGGCGTCAACTTCCTCGGAGGCTATAGTGCACTGGTTTCCAAGGGAATGACAAAGGCCGATGAGCTGCTGATCCGTTCCATTCCGCAGGCACTGCAGGAGACGAACGTGGTGTGTTCATCCGTGAATCTTGCCTCCACCAAGACCGGTATCGACATGGACGCGGTTCGCCTGATGGGAACCATCATAAAAGAGACGGCAGAAAGGACCAGGGACCTTCCGGTGAATGGCTGCGCCAAGCTCGTGGTGTTCTGCAACGCACCGGACGACAACCCGTTTATGGCCGGTGCCTTTCACGGCGTAACGGAAGAGGATGTGGTGCTGAACGTAGGCGTTTCCGGCCCCGGCGTTGTCAAGAAGGCACTGGAGTCCTGCCGCGGCGCTGATTTTGAGACGCTGTCTGAGACCATCAAGAAGACAGCCTTTAAGGTGACGCGTGTGGGACAGCTGGTTGCCAAGGAGGCTTCGGCGCGGCTTGGTATTCCGTTCGGCATCATCGACCTTTCACTGGCACCGACACCGGCCATCGGAGATTCGGTTGCGGATATTCTGTGTGAAATGGGACTGGAAAGAGCGGGGGCTCCTGGAACGACGGCAGCGCTTGCCATGCTCAATGACCAGGTGAAAAAGGGCGGGCTTATGGCATCCAGCTATGTGGGCGGCCTCTCCGGCGCCTTTATTCCGGTTTCGGAAGATCAGGGCATGATCGATGCTGCTGAGGCAGGGGCACTGACCATCGAGAAGCTCGAGGCAATGACCTGCGTTTGCTCCGTCGGTCTGGATATGATTGCCATTCCGGGAGATACGAAGGATACGACCATAGCCGGCATCATCGCGGATGAAATGGCTCTTGGCATGGTCAATCAGAAAACAACGGCCTGCCGGCTCATTCCTGTTCCGGGAAAGGGCGTCGGAGATCGGGTGGAATTCGGCGGACTTTTGGGGTATGCACCCATCATGCCGGTGAATACCTTTGGGTGTGATGCGTTTGTAAACCGCGGCGGACGGATTCCGGCTCCGGTACACAGCTTTAAGAACTGACGATGCACTAGGTTAAAGTGAATCAGAAAAGGAGGGGACAATGGAAGCAAAAAAGTATGATGTGACTGCGCTTGGGGAGCTGCTGGTTGATTTTACCGCAGGGCCGCTTAGCGAGCAGGGGAATCCTACCTTTGAGGCGAATCCGGGCGGTGCGCCCTGCAACGTGCTGTCCATGCTGGGACGCTTGGGGCATCCCACGGCCTTCATCGGCAAGGTAGGAAAGGATGCCTTCGGAGAGATGCTGCGGGAAAAGGCCGCGGAGCAGGGGATTGATATGTCGGGGCTTTCCATGGACAACTCCGTGCATACAACGCTTGCCTTTGTGCAGAAGCTGGCAAACGGAGACCGTGATTTTTCCTTTTACCGCAAGCCCGGCGCAGACATTATGCTGCGGCCGGAGGATGTGCGTGCGCATAAGGAGCTGATCGAGAATTCCAGAATCTTTCATTTCGGTACACTGTCAATGACCGATGAGCTGGTGGATCACGCTACGAAGGAGGCCCTCACCATTGCCAAGGATAACGGGGTTACCATTTCCTTTGATCCTAACTATCGTCCGCCGCTTTGGAGCTCCGAGGACGAAGCCAGAGAGAAGATGGTCTTCGGCATGCGCAACACCGATATCATGAAGATCTCGGACAATGAGATCGTATTCCTGACCGGGGATGACAATCTGGACCGCGGCGTCCGGACACTGATTGACCGCTATGAGATTCCGCTTGTCTTTGCAACGCTCGGACCGGACGGGAGCCGTGCGTATTACAAGGGAGAGCGTGTGGACTGTGCGGGCTTTAAGAACCCGAATACGATCGAGACTACGGGCGCCGGAGATACCTTCTGTGCCTGTGGCCTGCACTTTGTTCTCAAGTATGGCCTGAAGAATCTGAACATCCTGCGGCTGCACGAGCTTTTGACCTTTGCCAATGCGGCAGCCTCTCTGGTTACCACAAGGCGCGGTGCACTGGCGGTTATGCCGACCGAGCAGGAGGTACAGGAGTATCTTGCCTCTATGCGAGGGTAGAGTGAATATGCCTGCAGGCAGAGAGTTTACGCTGAAACGTGGCAGGTGCCGAAACCACTATGTCTGCTTGCGCAGGCATCACCACAAATAAAACGCAGGTATACGCATCAAAAGATCCCGCTGACGCTGGTGCATGTCAGGGGGATCTTTTTAACGATCACAAGGTAAACAACGATGACGCTTTTGCAGCTGAAATATATCGTGACAGCAGCGGCGGCCGGAACCATCAGTGAAGCGGCCAAGCAGCTTTATATCACGCAGCCCAGTTTGACATCGGCAATTAAAGAGCTCGAAAATGAATTGGGAATCACCATTTTCAAGCGGACGAACCGTGGAATTCTTCTTTCGGCAGAGGGAGAGGAATTCCTGGGCTATGCCCGCCAGGTGATCGAGCAGACCGATCTGATGGAGGAACGGTATCTGGGAAATGCGCAGATCCGGCACCGTTTCTGCGTGTCCACACAGCATTATTCCTTTGCAGTGGAAGCATTTGTTGATCTTCTGAAACGATATGGCGGAGAGGAATACGATTTTCGCATCCGTGAGACACAGACCTATGAGCTGATTGACGATGTATCCAAGCTGCGCAGTGAGGTGGGGGTTTTGTACCTGAACCGCTTCAACGAAACCATACTGCAGAAGACCCTTCGGGAAAAGGAGCTCACATTTCATCGCCTGTTCATTGCACGGCCGCACGTCTTTGTCAGCGCGTTCAGCCCGCTGGCTCAGAAAAGCTTCATTACGCTTGAGGATCTGGAGCCCTATCCGAGACTCTCCTATGAGCAGGGCGAGCACAATTCCTTTTATTTTGCAGAGGAAATTCTGAGCACGAGAGAGAGTAAAAAGGATATCATGGTCTCAGACCGTGCCACATTGTTCAACCTTCTGATCGGTCTGAATGGATATACCATCTGCAGCGGGGTAATCAATGAAAAGCTGAACGGAGCGAATATCGTTGCCATCCCCCTGGAGGTGGATGATTACATGGAGATTGGATACATTGTCCACAGCCGGATAGGAACTGGGGTGTTCGGAGAACGATATATTGAAGCGTTGAAAAAATATGCCTGTGAGGATACCGCATGAGTGACAAAAACAGTGCAGCAACAGGAACAAGTAATAAAAAAAGCCGGAGTCTGGTCCTTATGGGAACACCGGGAGGGGGAGAGAGTACCTCTGCATTTGAGAGTATTGCGGATTGTCTGCAGAAGGGAGAAAGACTTCTCCTTCTCTCGGGAAATCTTTCTGCGGAATGCGGACAGAAAATGGAACAGGCAGAGGGCTTCGTTTCTCACAATAGACTCTGCGGCGGATGGGTAAGCGCCAGAGCGGCAGCAGGTGAGCTTTGCCGTCTCCTGGGGGCCAGGGAAGGAGCAGAGGATTGTGATACCGGTAAATCTGCTGCGGAAGATCCGAAGGCGAGCTCGGGGGTGCATGAGAAGGAAGAGCGGTTCCTAAAAGAGCTTTTGATGCATACAATCTGGGAGCCAAGTCCGGTTATTGAGAAAAGCCTGTACCAGTTGTACGAGCAATATCAGAGTCTTGGAATGGTGCCGGAGGCGGACTGGGACATACCGGATCTGGGGGAAAAGGGCCAGAGTGAGCTGGAACAGATCAGCGCGCTTCTTACTGAATACACAGAAAACCTTCCTTCCGGCGGCTGTGATTTTCGCCGGCATCCGTGGTACGGATTCTGCGGGCAGATTGAATCAGAGGGGGAAAGAGAAGCACTTCGGGTGGCTCTGGAAAGTGTCTGCGGGATGCTGCAGCGGGCACTCCCGATCATGCGAAAGCTCTCACTGGAGTATGAGGTTTCATGCCGCTGCCTGCAGGAGGCAGCGTTCTGGGAGAAGGCACTTAGATTTCTTTCCTCCTCGCGCCTGGTCACGGCGAAGCTCCTTTGGCCGGAGATCTTTAATGAGACAGATCCGGTTCTTTCTGAGCTTCGGGAAATGGGAAGGCAGCTGCAGAAGGCAAGAGAGGACCTTTTAAGAGACTACAGGGA
>CAVBQH010000020.1:0-10332 GCA_963597485.1 Acutalibacteraceae bacterium | reverse complement strand
GATGGGGGTCGCGGGAGACGACAGCTGGGGCGCCAGAACCCGTGAGGAGTTTCTGCTGAATCCGTCCGGGCATCTGCACTTTGAAGTTACTATGCGCGGAGTGTGAAGAATGCCATCCAGGCGACAGGGTGGCGGATGGATGTCCGGAATCGGGACTTGACAGAGGTCACAACGGATGCTATCCTTGCATACGGAGATCGCGAGAAGATCTTTTTTTTGTGCGCAAATGCTGTGCATATGCGCCGCAGCCGGGAGGCGGATACCTGTGAGAGGATCAGCCGATTACCGGAGTATAGTTCATCATTTGGAGGTAAAAACTATGCGTACTAGAATCACCCTGGCCTGCACCGAGTGCAAGCGCCGCAACTATAACACGACCAAGGATAAGAAGACACATCCTGATCGTATGGAGATCAAGAAGTACTGCAGATTCTGCAGACAGCATACCCTGCACAAGGAGACGAAGTAATTCGCCGGTTCTTTGGAGGATCTATGGGAAACGAGAAGTCAAAAGCCAAAGAGTCCAAGGCAGCGACCTTTTTTAAGGGCGTTAAGGCTGAATTCCGTAAGATCATTTGGCCGGACCGCGATACCATGTTCAAGCAGCTGGTGGCCGTTTTGGTTGTCACTGTTATTCTGGGAGCTGTGATCGCATTGCTTGATTTTGGATTCCAGAATCTGATTGATTTCCTGACAAGTCTTTCTATTGGCGGCTGAACAAGCTGCCATAGTGAGGGAACGGGCGTTGGAACGGTATACGGAAGATGCCCTTGGTAACAGGACGGAATAGATCAGAAGAGGTAGATCGATGGCAGATAAGAATATTGCAAAAGTTCGTGTCAAAGCCGGCGTTCTTCCGCAGGTGCGGCAGATTCGCCGCCCGGATTTCACCGCAAAAGCGGCGGATATCGAGAAGGCGGAGGCAGAGCGCGTATTAAATCAGGGCGATGGTGTTTCGGACGAGGCTGAGGCAGCTGCTGTAGCCCAGTCACTTGCAGCACAGGAAGAGGCTGGACAGGACGGCGATCAGCTCGATGAGAGCGCGATCAGTGATGTCGCAAAGTGGTATGTGGCGCACACCTATTCCGGCTATGAGAATAAGGTCAGAGAGGGACTGGTGAAGACGGTGGAGAATCGCCACCTGGAGAATCAGATCTTTGATGTTATCATTCCGGTACAGGATGTGTATGAGCTCAAGAACGGCGCGAAGAAGCTGACACAGCGGAAGCTCTTCCCCAGCTATGTTCTGGTCAACATGATCATGAACGATGAGACCTGGTACGTGGTTCGCAACACCAGAGGAGTTACAGGATTTGTCGGACCGGGATCCAAGCCGGTGCCGCTGTCGGAAGCGGAGATGAAGAATCTGGGCATCCATACAGCGGATACCAAGGTTGACTTCGCCGAGGGTGACAGCGTGGCAGTTATTGCCGGTGTCTGGAAGGATACTCTGGGCGTCGTTTCCAAACTTGATTACAGCAAGCAGATTGCAACCATCAGCGTGGAGCTCTTTGGAAGAGAGACACCGGTCGAGATCAGCTTTGCTGAGCTTCGCAAGACCAATTGATCTTGCCTGATTCGGACAATACAGGTCACATATTCGCCTGTTTGTTGCCGCGTGGCTGACAATTGCGGCGATTGCCGGAATCATCCGGTAAAGGAGCATGCGGGAGCAGGAGCCACCTGCGATGACCGCAAAGGAGGAATTTTATATGGCTAAGAAAGTAGAAGGTTACATCAAATTACAGATCCAGGCCGGCAAAGCAACCCCTGCACCGCCCGTTGGACCTGCACTGGGACAGCACGGTGTTAACATCGTAGAGTTCACCAAGCAGTTCAATGCAAAGACTGCAGATATGGGTGATACGATTGTCCCTGTTATCATCACGGTTTACGCTGACAGATCTTTCAGCTTCATCACAAAGACCCCTCCGGCAGCTGTTCTGCTCAAGAAGGCAGCTGGCATCCAGAAGGCATCCGGTGAGCCGAACAAGAACAAGGTTGCGTCTGTTACCAAGGCACAGGTTGAGGAAATTGCCAAGACCAAGATGCCTGATCTGAATGCCGCTTCCCTCGAGGCAGCAGCAAGCATGATCGCAGGAACTGCTCGCAGCATGGGCATCACCGTTACAGACTAAGGATCGGAATTGGAGGTTAAATCATGAAGCACGGAAAGAAGTATGTTGAGGCCGCTAAGCTGATCGACAAGTCTAAGGTTTACGAGGCTCCGGAGGCTGTTGCACTGGTAAAGAAGAGCGCATCTGCTAAATTTGATGAGACAATCGAGCTGCACATCCGTACAGGCTGCGATTCCCGTCATGCAGATCAGCAGATCCGCGGTGCTGTTGTCCTTCCTGCAGGAACCGGCAAGACGGTTCGCGTTCTCGTATTCGCAAAGGGTGCAAAGGCTGATGAGGCTGTTGCAGCCGGTGCTGATTTCGTTGGCGGCGAGGAGCTGATCCCGAAGATTCAGAAGGATGGCTGGCTTGATTTCGACGTTGTTGTTGCTACCCCTGATATGATGAGCGTGGTTGGCCGTCTTGGTAAGGTACTCGGACCGAAAGGCCTTATGCCGAACCCGAAGGCCGGCACGGTAACCATGGATGTTACAAAGGCAATCGCTGACATCAAAGCCGGTAAGGTTGAGTACAGACTGGACAAGGCGAACATCATTCACGTAACACTCGGCAAGGCTTCCTTCACAGAGGAGCAGCTGCTCGAGAACTTCAACACGCTGATGAACGCCATTGAGAAGGCAAAGCCCTCTTCTGTAAAGGGTCAGTATCTCAAGAGCATTTCCATGGCAACCACCATGGGCCCCGGAATCAAGATCATCGCAAACCGTTATTAATCTAAAAAGCCAAGCGCTGCTGGCTGGCAGAATCGGATACAGAAAACCGAAGGATGTATGAAAGTTCTTCTTGACGCTGATGTCTTGTTCTGCTATAGTAGCGAAGGTTCGAGGAGAACCGGCCGAAGACAGCAGGTGCCCGTAAGGACGTAATGCATAGCAGCCTGCCGAGGATGATGAAGTGAAATTCGTATCCCTCTGTCGTTGGCAGAGGGATTTTTTACATTATCTCCCAAGTCGGCAATAGAATCTATAAGGAGGTAAGAAATGGCAAAGATCGAAGAGAAAAAACCTGTCGTTCAGGAGATTTCCGAGAAGATCGACGGTGCAGTGTCCGTTGTTCTGGTTGACCACAGAGGACTGACGGTTGCGCAGGATACGGAGCTTCGTAAGCAGCTTCGTGAGGCTGGCGTTCAGTACAAGGTTTACAAGAACACCATGATGCGTTTTGCATTCAAGGGTACTGATTTCGAGCAGCTTGATCAGTATCTTGACGGACCCAGCGCAGTTGCAATCTCGAAGGATGATGCAACCGCACCCGCAAGAATTCTCTGCAAGTTTGCTGCAACAGCAAACAAGCTGGAAATCAAAGGCGGTGTAGTTGAGGGCAAGGCATATGACAGTGCCGCTCTGGACGAGCTTTCGAAGATCCCTTCAAGGGAAGAGCTCCTTTCCAAGTTCCTTGGCAGCATCCAGTCCCCGATCACCAACTTCGCACGCGTACTCAAGCAGATCGCGGAGAAGGACGGCGAGGCTGCTCCCGCAGAGGAAGCGCCTGCAGCAGAGGCAGAAGCTCCTGCAGAGGCATAATCGTGTCTGTAACACGAATCATTGGGCGGCATGGTGCCGCGTAGAATTACAAAATTAACAGGAGGCATTAAAATGGCAAAGTTAACTACCGCAGAATTCATTGATGCGATCAAAGAGCTGTCCGTACTCGAGCTGAATGACCTTGTAAAGGCTTGCGAGGAGGAGTTCGGTGTATCCGCAGCAGCAGGCGTTGTTGTTGCAGCAGCAGGCGCTGGCGCAGCAGCTGAGGAAGAGAAGACTGAGTTCGACGTTGAGCTGACTGAGGTTGGCCCGAACAAGATCAAGGTTATCAAGGTTATCCGTGAGGTTACCGGCCTTGGTCTGAAGGAGTCCAAGGATCTCGTTGAGTCTGCTCCGAAGGTTGTTAAGGAAGCAGCTCCGAAGGCAGAGGCTGATGATCTCAAGGCTAAGCTTGAGGCTGAGGGCGCTAAGGTTACTCTTAAGTAATCCTGGGATCCATTCAATCTTGGTGTTAGAATACCCCTTCCGGGAAACCGGAAGGGGTATTTTTGCTGTGGAAATCATTCTTTGAATTCGATATACTAGGGAACGGTGATAATTGTTTAAGAAGAAGCGCACATGCCGATGAATCGCAGTTTCCCGGTGGAAAATGTGATGGGGCGAAAGGTTACGTTTCTCACAAGGAGGATTTGATATGAAACCAGTAGTTCTGGTAGTAATGGACGGCGTTGGCTGGACAGAGAAGGACCAGGGAAATGCGGTTATGCATGCCTACAAGCCGCAGATTGATGAGCTTATGACCAAGTGGCCGCACACCACCATCAAGGCCAGCGGTACGGCAGTCGGACTTCCCAGCGATGATGATATGGGCAATTCCGAGGTAGGCCACAATGCACTTGGCTGCGGTCAGATCTATTCTCAGGGGGCCAAGCTTGTTAACGAGAGCATTGAGTCCGGCAAGATTTATGAGTCCGATGCCTGGAAGGGCGCTGTGGATTATCTGAAGAAGAACGGCGGCAAGCTGAACTTTGTCGGACTTCTTTCTGACGGCAATGTTCACTCCAACATCTCCCACCTGATCGCCATGATCAAGGAGGCCAAGAAAGAGGGGATCGCAGAGGTCCGCGTGCATGCACTGCTGGATGGCCGTGATGTACCGGAGACATCCGCTCTGCAGTATGTTGATGAGCTGGAGACGGTATTCCAGGAGCTCAATGACGATACCTTCCATGGCTGCATCGCATCGGGCGGCGGTCGTATGACGATTACCATGGATCGCTATGAGGCGGACTGGTCGATGGTAGAGAGAGGCTGGCACATCCATGTTATGGGTGATGGGCCGAAATACGCATCTGCCAAGGAAGCTATTGAAGCACTTCGGGCAGAGGGCGGTTATACGGATCAGTATCTTCCGGGGTTTGTTGTTGCTGATGCAGACGGAAATCCGGTTGGACCGATCGATGACGGTGATTCTGTAATCCTCTTTAATTTCCGCGGAGATCGTGCAGTAGAGTTCTCAAAGGCTTTCGATTATATGGATAAGGGATTTGATAAATTCCCGATGCCGAAGAAGCCGAAGGTATATTATGCAGGCATGCTTCAGTATGATGGAGACTTAAAGCTCCCTGATAATTTCCTTGTGACACCGCCGCACATTGAGCACACCATGAGCGAGTTCCTGGTGGAGAAGGGCGTGAAGTCCTATGCCTGCTCCGAGACACAGAAGTTCGGTCATATGACCTACTTCTGGAACGGCAACCGCTCCGAGAAGTTCTCTGACGAGCTCGAGGACTGGGAAGAGGTTCCGTCGGATGTCATTCCGTTTGACCAGAAGCCCTGGATGAAGGCCACCGAGGTTACTGAGAAGATCGTGGACGCCATTGAAAGCGGCAAGTATCAGTTCATCCGCTGCAACTATCCCAATGGTGATATGGTTGGCCATACCGGAAATTATGAAGCTACGATCATTGGCGTAGAATCTGTGGATCTGAACCTCAAGCGAGTGATGGATGCCTGCCTCAAGCACGACTATTGCCTTCTTGTTATGGCAGATCACGGTAACTCTGACCAGATGTATGATAAGGGAAGCAATCCGGATGGATCTCCGAAGCCGAAGACCTCGCATACTCTGGCCCGTGTACCGTTTGCAGTCTTTAACGGACCGGAAGGAACCAAGGTGAAGGAAGGCGATTTCGGCCTTGCAAACGTTGCCGCAACCACCGTTAAGATTCTTGGCTACGAGCCGCCGAAGGAATGGATGGAGAGTATCATTGAGTAATTACGAACAGGACAATTCAACGCATATCAGATATTGCGCTATTTGCCATCGTTCGGAGAAGGATGCAGGTCACCTGGTAGATATGCCGGGTGGCCTGTCCATTTGTCCGGACTGCATGCAGAAGATGGTCAATATGGCGAGTACAATCGATTATTCCTCCTTTATGGAGCAGCTTTCCAAGGGACAGTTTCCGGATCTTACGTCTTTAACCCGTTCGGAAACCACGAAGGAAAACCACGACGCGGATGCGTCTGCTATGGGCAATGCGGATCCTTCTGATTCGGCGCATGCGGTGCCGCAGAAGGAGAGTGCTGGCCCAACGGCGTCTGCACCGGCCGAGCAGCCTGAGGGGCCATTCTCGCCGGCACAGGCTTCTGAACCGGAGAATCCGGCGGAGCCCTCTGAGTCGGAGGCTTCTAAGGAAAAGCCGCAAGGTCATCCGACGGTTAGCTTTCTGAATCTGGGGGATATCTTCGGCATGGGCGGGATGCCCGGCATGACGCGTCAGCCGAAGGTGAAGAAAAAGAAAAAAGAAGGCCCCAAGCCGGTGTTTACCTCGGACAACATTCCGGCACCGCACCTTCTGAAGGCGGAGCTGGACAAATATGTCATCGGTCAGGAAAAGGCCAAGAAAACCATTTCGGTCGCTGCCTATAACCACTATAAGCGAGTGAAGACCGGAACCATGGATGAAATTGAGATCGAGAAATCCAATATCCTTCTCATTGGTCCTACCGGTGCCGGCAAGACCTATCTCGTGCGTACGCTGGCTCGCCTTCTGGATGTGCCGCTGGCGATTACGGATGCCACGAGCCTGACCGAGGCGGGGTACATCGGCGACGACGTGGAGAGCTGTATCTCCAAGCTTCTGGCAGAGGCGGATAATGATGTGGATCGTGCGCAAAAGGGCATTGTATTCATCGATGAAATCGATAAGCTGGCTAAAAAGCAGAATACCAATGCGCGGGATGTGTCCGGCGAGGCGGTTCAGCAGGGACTGTTAAAACTTTTGGAAGGCAGCGAAGTGGAGGTTCCGGTCGGCGCCAGCTCGAAAAACGGCATGGTACCGCTTGTTACAGTGGATACCAGTAATATTCTGTTCATCTGCGGCGGTGCATTTCCTGCATTGGATGGCATTATTCGTGAACGGCTGCACAATCAGACCGCAATGGGCTTCTCTGCACAGCTGAAGGAATCGCATGATAAGGAGGGAGCGGTACTGGATAAGGTGACGAATGAGGATCTTCGAAGCTTTGGCATGATTCCGGAATTCATCGGACGTCTCCCGATTGTGTGTACGCTTCAGGATTTGGATGAAGACATGCTGGTTCGCATTCTGCAGGAGCCGAAAAATGCCATTATCAAGCAGTATCAGAAGCTTCTGGCACTGGACGATGTCCTTCTGGAGTTTGATCAGGACGCGCTCCATGCCATTGCACAAAAGGCAATGAAACGGGATACCGGTGCACGCGCCCTGCGCTCCATTATTGAAGAATTCATGATGGATATCATGTACGAGATTCCGAAGGATCAGAACATCGGACATGTGACCATCACGGCCGATTATGTGAACGGCCATGGTGGTCCGAAGATTGAGGTCAGGCAGTAATAACGGTTCCGGCCTTGCCTTCAAGGGCGGCAGTTGCATTCTCAGCAGTTGTGAAGATAGCCCGGCCGGAAGGATTCGAGTGCAGATAAGAAATTGCTGCATTAATCTTGGGAAGCATATCGCTGACGCCAAACTGGTTGTCAGCGATATATTTTTCTGCCTCAGCGATATTCATAGAGCTGATCGCCTTCTGCCCATTCTGTCCGAATTGCAGGAATACATTCGGAACACTGGTCAGAATCAGAAGAACATCCGACTTTAAATCGCTGGCCAGTTTACCGGCAATGTCATCCTTCTCAATAACGGCAGAAGCGCCCTGCAGGGCTTCATCCTGCACGATGACAGGAATTCCGCCGCCGCCGCAGCAGATGACGGTCTGTCCGTTGTCTGCAAGAAGACGAATGGTGTCCAGCTCCAGAATTTCCAGCGGCTTGGGTGTTGCCACAACGCGAAGAAAGCCCTTTCCTTCTTCTTCGGTGACGTAATTTCCCTTTTTCACCTCATTGTCCGCATCCTCTTTGGACATATAGCGGCCGATTCGCTTGCCGGGAGCGTAGAAGGCCTCGTCATAAGGATCCACGCTGACCTGTGTCAAAATGGTGGATACCGGCGTGGAGTTGCCGCGGGAGAGGAGCTCAGCCTTCAGCGAATTCTGAATATCATAGCCTGCGTAGCCCTGGCTCATGGCACTGCAGACGCACATCGGTGCTGCAGAATAGTCGATATAAATGCGGTGCAACTCTGTCATAGCCTTGTGAATCATGGACACCTGCGGTCCGTTGCTGTGGGTGATGGTCAGCTGGCAGCCGGCATCCATCAGATCGGCCAGATACTTGGCCGTGCGGTGTACGGCATCCCACTGCTGGGTGGTGGTATATCCAAGCGCATTGTGACCAAGGGCGACAACAACTCGTTTTGTATTGTTTTCCATTATGTAAATGCCTCCGGGTGATATGAATCGTTACACGGATACAGTGTACCATAAAAAATCGGAAGCATTCAGCACCAAGCTGAGGAAATACTGATTTAATCTGCGTTTCCACGGCAATCTCCGGTGGATCACACGGATTTGCAAATGGATTTGCTGCTTCACGGAAGAGATCCGGCGTGGGAAACGCATGAATCAGCGTTCCCCTTGCAACAATGCCGACTTCTTATGAAAACTTCATGAATTCTGGCCCGCATTTCTTTTTCTTTACCGCAAAAAAAGCTATACTCAACGATAATGACCGCAGGAGCAAGGGACAGGCTGCGAAGCGGCTGACATCTGGAAAGAAGGCAATATGAACTCTTATTACATTGATCCGCATCAGAATCCCTATTGGCAGAATCTGAATGGGAATTCGAATGATACTGCAGGAACGCAGCAGAAGGCAAAGGATCCCAACTGGCATCCGGAGCCGGAATACGGCCGTCAGCTGGGCAGAACGGCAGCGGTACTGGCGATGCTGTCTCTTCTGAGTACGGTCTTTCTGCCGGTGATTCTGCCGCTTATTTTCGCATCCATTGCGATTGTACTGGCCATTATCTCAAAGGGCAGGCAGGAAAGCTTTACAAGCGGAGCACGACGGGCGTTTACTATTGGAATTATCAGTATCGTTCTGAACATTGCGGTGTGTGTCACAGCGGTATACGGCTTCCATATGATTCTGCATGATTCGAGCGCCCGGGCAGAGGCCAATCGCCTTATGGAGTCCATGTACGGATATTCCTTTGACGACCTTATGGAACAGATCATGGACGAGTACGGCATCGATGTTCAGAGCGGGACGATGCTGATTCCGGATACACAGGAAGGTGAGGTGGCGTGATGGAACCGTACGGATACAATAATAACGGTGCTGCCGGGCAGACGAATGGCGGCGATGACGGATGGATCCATACCGATTCCACGGTTCGTCCGATGACTCCACACCTGTTCCGGGCGGATTGTAAGGCAGAGGGCCGCAATGCTCTTCTGGGCCATCTTGGAATAGCGGTGGGAGTCAGCATTGCGTACCTGGGCATCATAATTGCCATGCGCCTTTTGATCAGCAATGTGCTGCCGGAGGGAAACGGTATTCTGGCTACGGTGCTTGCGGAGCTTTTGACACTCTTTGTCAGTGTATTTGCAGGCATTTATGAATATGGACTAACCTGCGTTTTCATGAAGCTGCAGTATCAGCAGGAGGCGGTTTTCTCGGACCTGTTCCTGGGAATTCATGAGAACCAGGATAAGCTTGTGAAGATATCACTGGTGCAGGGCGGCCTTGGCCTGCTGGCTATGCTCCCGTCTCTGGTTGCTTCTTTCTATGCAGGGAGCGGAGCCGGCTTTACTGCGATGCTGCTTTTGATGGTGGCAGGAACGGCGGCGGTAGCGTATATCTCCATTTGCTTCTATCCGTGCTGCTACATTCTTCTGGACTATCCGGATCTTACAGCAGGAGAGGTTTTGAAGCGGAGCCTTCGCATGATGAAGGGACATAAGTGGGAGCTCTTTATGCTGGAGCTCAGCTTTCTCCCGCTCTTGTTCCTGGCTCTTTTGTCCTTTGGCATCGCGGTGCCGTGGGTGTTCGCCTATGTACGATCGACGATGGCGGCATATTACCGTAAGCGAATCGGTTGATGAATAGTTGCTCAGAATGAAAACAGGGAAGCGTTGCGTTGCAGCGCTTCCCTGAGTTATGTATTGCCAAAACGGCGTACGCGGGTGCGTATTGGGGTGATTATTTGCGGCTCATTCCGAAGGCACGATATGTTTTCCTGCGCACATAGAAGTATGCAGGGAACAGGAACAAATCAGCCAGCACCCACGCGATCGGGCTTGCAAAGCAGGCACCAAGG
>CAVBQH010000019.1:0-7368 GCA_963597485.1 Acutalibacteraceae bacterium | reverse complement strand
GAACCCACACGCCTTGCGGCACAGGAACCTAAATCCTGCATGTCTGCCAATTTCATCACGGCCGCTTATAAAATTGTCCCACCCGTTTGTGCAGATGTACCGCCACTGCCAGGATTTTTACAACAACAGACGCAAAAAGACGCTGCGGTTTTCTGCCGTCCGCAACGTCTTACATCTTCTGAGCGATGCGGGACTCGAACCCGCGACAACTTGATTAAAAGTCAAGTGCTCTACCACCTGAGCTAATCGCCCGGACTGGGCTAGCCAGATTCGAACTGGCGCATGCAGCAGTCAAAGTGCTGTGCCTTACCGCTTGGCGATAGCCCAATGGGTTCTCCCGCCTCTCGGGATCATGATTGCACGCCCGCATGTGCTGCAGCCAATCATCAGGGTGGGTAGAGGGACTCGAACCCTCGATCTCCAGAACCACAATCTGGCGCGTTAACCAACTACGCCATACCCACCATATAAGGTTGATTACGTTTCTGTAATCAATGTGCCCGTGGGGATTCGAACCCCAGACCCTCGGCTTAGAAGGCCGATGCTCTATCCAGCTGAGCTACGGACACATAAAAGCGGGTGATGGGAATCGAACCCACATATCCAGCTTGGAAGGCTGGTGTTCTACCACTGAACTACACCCGCAAATAGCTTAACTGCTTCAGTTGTTCGTTCCGAAAAGCCTGACTCTCCGTAACGCAAGTGCTATTATAGGGTACTATACGTTTTCCTGTCAACATCTTTCTCAAAAAAATTTTCCTGTAACGATTCCGCACCCATCTCGATTTTCCTCCGCCCCCCAACGCGGCACAGAATTCACCTCTTCCGTTGCCACGGCAACAGACACTTGTCGTTTGTTAGTTTATCCTAACTGTCGGTTTGCGCAGCTAACCAGATAGCTATTGTCCCCTCTTGCGTCGTTCGAGACATGTGTTTTCCTTCTCAAGGATCACAATTCCCCATCTGCAAGAGATATATCAAAGGAGAAAGTATGAAAAAGTTTTCCAACCGTTCCATGGTACGTGTTGCCGCCGCTCTTACAGCCGCAGCAATGCTGACCGCCTGCAGTTCCTCCGGCACAGCAGCCTCCACAGAGGCAGCTGATGCCGTTTCTACCGAAGAATCGATATCCGCAGAAGCCTCCACAGAGGATGCAGCGGATTCGTCTTCTACGGCCTCCACAGAAGACGCTGCCGATGTCGATGAAAACGGCACACACACCGTTACCGATCATGCCGGCAACGAGGTAGAGGTTCCCAACAAAATCACCAAGGTCGTCATTGATCAGATCCCGATCCTCTCCACCTATATGGCCTATTTTCAGGGCAGTGCTCCCAACATCGTTGGCTACTGCGGTTCCTTCAAGTCGGTCATCTCCGATACTGTTCTGAAGGACATTGCCCCTGAGCTTTTGGAGTCCTCCGATACTGTTTATGCACAAAGTGATCTGAATATCGAGGAAATTATGAAGCTCGAGCCCGATGTCATTCTCTACAACGCCGGAAATTCTGAGCACGCGGAAATCCTGAAGGCCAGCGGCATTCCTTCCATCGGATTTGCCACGGTCGGTGCCGAGACAGCAGCAGATCCGCTTGAGCGCTATGAAGAATGGCTGAACCTTCTCGAAGATGTCTTCGGAGAAGAAAGCAAAACAGACGCCTTCGTTGCCGCCGGTGATGCCATCGTTGCAGACGTCGAGGCCAGAATCGCTGCAATCCCGGAGGACGAACGCCCCAGTGCTATGATTCTTTGGAAATATTCCGACGGCGTTCCTCAGGTATCCGGTCAGGGCACCTTCGGCAATTTCTGGCTCAAGCACCTGGGTGTTACCGACGTCGCTTCCGAAGCCAAGGGCTTTGCACAGACCAGCATGGAGCAGGTTTACAGCTGGGATCCCGACATCCTCTTCCTGGATGGCCCCGGTCTGCAGCCTTTGAAGGTGAATGATGTATTAAGCGGCAATGTCGACGGAGCCGACTTCTCGACCCTCACTGCCGTGCAGAACAAGCGTGTTTACAACACCACCCTTGGCATGTGGAACTGGTTCACACCGAATCCGGACGCTCCGCTGGTTCTGGCATGGATGGCCTGCAAGACCTATCCGGAAGCCTTTGCCGATTATCCGCTCGAGGACACCATCAAAGAGTACTACAAGACCTGGTACGGCTATGATGTAACCGACGATGAGCTGGCAGAGATGCTGGAATACTGATCATATGAAAGACACACTTTGGGTTAAAAACGGACGATTCTCTCCGTTGGCAATTTCGCTCATGTTCCTGCTGCCGATTGCAACCGGTCTGATCTGTCTGTGTTTCGGCCGCATGAATGTTCCGGTACAGGACGTCCTAAGCTCCTTTACGGCCGCCCTCACCGGCAACATCGGAGGTTCGCAGAATTATTCGATTGTCATCAATCTGCGCATGCCGCGCATTCTCATGGCGATCATTGTCGGTGCCGGCCTTACCGTGGCCGGCGCCACCTTCCAGGCACTGTTTTCTAATCCGCTGGCAACGCCCGACATTCTCGGCGTTACCAGCGGCACCTGTGTCGGTGCCATCCTGGCCATCATTCTTTCCTGCAATACACTGGAAACCCAGCTTATTGCACTGGCATTCGGTCTTGCTTCTGTTGTATTCACTCTGCGAATTGCAGGAAAAAACGACGGACGTTCCATGGTTTACCTGGTTCTGGCCGGCACCATTGCCTCCTCCTTGTTCAATGCCATCGGGTCCTTGTTAAAATACACGGCAGACCCCCAGGATAAGCTGCCGGAGATCACCTACTGGCTTATGGGAAGCTTTACCAGCGCCAGCTACAAGGAGATTCTCATCGGCAGTCCTCTGATCCTGATCGGCATAGTTCTTATTTTCCTCCTCCGCTGGAGACTGAATATTCTCTCGTTGAGCGATGATGAGGCGAAGGCCAGCGGCATCAATATAAAACAGACGCGCATGCTGTTCATTGTTGCGTCCACCCTAATCACTGCCTCCGCTGTTTCCATGTGCGGACAGGTTGGCTGGATCGGCCTTCTCATTCCGCACTGTGCGCGGATGCTGGTCGGCAGCAACAACCGTTATGTCATTCCAGTCAGTTTGAGCCTGGGAGCCTGCTTCATGATCCTCATTGACACGCTCTCCCGCACCATCAGTATCATCGAACTGCCGCTTTCGATTCTGACTGCCATCATTGGTGCGCCGGTATTTATTTCACTGTTAAACAAAACAAGGAGCAACCTGCGATGATCCTCGAGGTGCAAAACGGCTGCTTTGGCTACCCCAAACAGCCGATTATACTGGAAAATATAAATCTAACGCTGGATGAGGGACATATTCTTGCCATCCTCGGCCCCAACGGAATCGGCAAAACAACACTCCTGAAGTGCATGATCGGTCTTCTGCCCTGGCACAGTGGCAAAACCCTTCTCTACGGAGAGGATCTGCACGCATTAAAGCCCAAGCAGCTGTGGAGTACCATTTCATATATCCCACAATCTCACGGATTTGCCTTTTCCTATACCGGCCTGGAAATGGTACTATTAGGGCGAAGCGCGCATCTTGGAACCTTTCAGCAGCCAGGCCGTAAGGAAACCGACATGGCAAAGGCTATGATGGACCGAGTCGGCATCGCGCATCTTGCCAATAAGGACTGCAATCGTATGAGCGGCGGCGAGCTGCAGATGGTGCTCATTGCCAGAGCCTTGATCAATGATCCGAAGCTGATCATTCTCGACGAGCCGGAAACCGGGCTGGATTTCCATAATCAGATTCTGGTTCTGAATATGATCGAGCGTCTGGCACACGAGGAGGGCATCAGTGCGATTATGAACACGCACTATCCCACAAACGCTATGACGGTGGCCGATGAAGCACTGATGCTGAACAGAAAAGGAGAATTCTTCTATGGATCTGCTGCAGATGTTCTAAGTGAAAAGAATATCTCCTATTCCTTCGATGTGCAGGTTGTCGTCAATGAATTTCAGCATGAGGGCCGCACGATCCGCAGCATTGTGCCGGTCTCCTTGCAGGGAGAGACCGCATGAACAACACACCATTTACCATTGCAGATAAAAGACCCATCCGTGCAGGCATGACCATTTCCCGCCCGGCGCAGCTGGGCACGGAGGTTCCGGTTACCTGGTTTTCAATGGGCGCAGGTACCTCCATCACCCCGGAAAGCTATGACTGCGCCACTCTCTATCTGGGTGCAGAGGGACATGGCGATTTCCTTCTCGGGATGGACAGGCAGCACGTATCCATGTCTCCCGGAAAGCTCTTATTGGTATCACCGGGAATTCTTTGCGGAACGCAGACCGATATCGGTCTTATTTACACAGAAATCATTTTAAAAAAGGAGAATTACATTATGAACAATCTGATCAAGGCAGGACAGCCCACTGAACTGAAAGACCTCATCTCCTATGAGGAGGGAAGCATCGCCAATCTGGACATTGTCCATGCGGACAATATGAAATTCGTGCTCATGGCCTTCGACGAGGGCACAGGCCTTACACCTCACCGCGCTCCCGGCAACGCCATCCTCACCGCCCTGGAAGGGAAGGCCATCATCGGTTATGAAGGACAGGACTATGAGCTCAAGGCCGGCGAAAGCTTCCGTTTCGATAAAGAGGGCCTCCACAGCGTTACTCCGCAGGGCAAGTTCAAAATGAGCCTGCTGCTGGTCATCGAATAATACCGACACATCATTTTTAACCAGCCACATTAAAAACAGGCCGCTTATGCTTTTTAAAAAGGAGGTCCTCCCAACATCCGGGAGAACCTCCTTTTTCGTTCCGTTTCCGTTATTCAATTGGCCGTAGCCAAAAGATTCTGTCTTCCTCCTGCATGCCTGTCTGTAAGAGAAAGATTTCATCGAGTCCTCTTACCTTTCAACAATTGCAGCGCAGCCCATGCCGCCGCCTACACACAAAGTTGCAAGTCCTCTATGAGAATCTCTCTTCTGCATCTCATGCAGAAGTGTTACAAGAATTCTTGCGCCGGAGCAGCCGACAGGATGGCCCAGAGCAATTCCGCCGCCGTTTACATTGAGCTTCTCCGGATCAAACCCAAGATCATGTGCTACCGCAACAGACTGTGCCGCAAAGGCCTCATTAGCCTCATACAAATCAATATCCTCGATGGTGCAGCCAATCTTGTCCATGACCTTTCTGGTGGCGTAGATCGGTCCTACACCCATGATGGAAGGATCCACTCCGGCAAGCTCGCCTGCAACCCATGTCGCCATCGGCGTAACACCCAGCTCCTTGGCCTTTTCCTCACTCATCACAATCATAGCCGCCGCACCGTCATTAATACCGGAGGAATTTCCGGCTGTGACAATTCCGTCCTTCTTGAATGCAGGTTTCAGCTTCTGCAGGGACTCCAGCGTGGTTCCCGGGCGGTTCCCCTCATCGGTATCAAAGATCACAGTTCCCTTTTTGGTCTTAATCTCAACCGGAACGATTTCATCCTTAAAGCGTCCCGATGTAATCGCCTTCTCTGCCTTGTTCTGAGACAGCACCGAGAACTCATCCAGCTGCTCTCTTGTCAGTCCCCACTGCTCTGCAACATTCTCTGCCGTGATTCCCATGTGATAGCCGCCGAACGCATCCGTCAGAGCGTCACGAATCATCGAATCTTCAATAGTTCCGGAATTCATGCGATAGCCGAATCTCGCCTTTCCGAGGAGGTACGGAGCCATATCCATGTTCTCCATGCCGCCGGCAACAATGATATCCTTGTCGCCCATAGCGATCAGCTTGGCCGCCAGATTCACACAGTGCAGTCCGGATCCGCACAATACGTTAATGGTCGTAGCCGGAACCTCAACCGGAATTCCCGCATTGATCGCTGCCTGTCTCGCCGGATTCTGTCCGTTGCCAGCCTGAATTACATTGCCCATGTAGACCTCGTCTACCTGCTCCGGCTTTACGCCGGTCCGCTTCAGGGCCTCCTTAATAACAATCGTGCCAAGATCTGCCGCAGGGATATCCTTCAGCGTACCTCCAAATTTGCCGATGGCCGTTCTGCATGCACCAGCGATGACAACCTTTCTAAGTTCCATTTCCCTATCCTCCATACATTTGCAACATCTGTTCAGCGTCCCCGTCCAGGAGCATTGCTACGCTGCCTTGAACAGTCACCATTTGCACTGCCGGGCTTTCCGGCTCGTCTTTGCCGCAGCGTTGTCTACATTATAGAACCGCCGTCTTTATTTCGCATCTGTCATTCTTCCATTGTTGTACCCATGCAAAGATCCGCATACTCTCCGCCGTCCGCTTTCAGAAGATCTGACGGTGTAAGACAGATCTGGCATCCAATCTTTCCGCCGCTGACATACACCTGCTCCAGCTTTTCGGCAGAGGCATCCACGCGGGTCACAAACTGTTTTTTCATGCCAATGGAAGTGCACCCTCCCCGCATATATCCGGTCAGCCCGACCAAATCTTTTACGTGTATCATTTCCACCGATTTAACCCCCACAGAACGCGCGCACTTCTTTAGATCCAGTTCCTTTTCAATTGGGATCACAAAGACATAATGCTCCCTGTCGTTTCCCACGGTCACCAGCGTCTTATACACCTGATCGTGCGGAAGGCCCAGTTTGTCTGCTGTCTGCACTCCATCCACAAAATCTCCTGCTTCATACGACTGGTGCGTGTAGGATATTTTCAGTCGATCCAAAATCCGCATTGCATTTGTTTTTACTTCTTTTTCTTTTTTAGCCATATCTTTACCGAGCTCCCAGTGCATCGTTTGCAAAATAACCGGCCTAATAACGCAGAACTTTTTCCGAGGGTGCGGGTCAAAGATGTCTTCAGACACCCCCGAGTGTCGCGAGGGCTTCCTCAAAGTTCACGCCGTAGAATCTCCGTTCGGAATCCTCCATGGTCTTTCTCATACTCTCTAAGGTAAAGTCCACCGCCAGCTTTTGCGCCTGCTCCAGAGACTTTCCCTTCGCCATTGCCCCCGTCACAACGCTGGCAAATATATCTCCCGTCCCATGATAGCTCCCCGGAAGTTTTTCATTCATATAGGCATGTACCTTTCTGCCGCCACCGGTTGTCTGCAGTGCAATTGCACCAATGCCGTCTGCCCGCACCGAATATCCGGTCAAAACAACGTTCCGGCACCCCATATCCGCAAGTGCCGCCAGGATCTCCTCCCAGTAGCTTTCGTCGCCGTCCGGCCGATACTCCCTTCCCGTCATCAAACAAGCTTCTGTCAGATTCGGAAGAATCAGATCCGCCTTCATGCACAGAGAAGCCATTGCCTTTGCAAAGTCAGGCGTAAAGCCGGTATAGAGCGCTCCATTATCCGCCATAGCAGGGTCGACAATTTGCAGAAAGTGTCCTGCCCCGGCATATAC
>CAVBQH010000018.1:0-13553 GCA_963597485.1 Acutalibacteraceae bacterium | reverse complement strand
GCGTTTACGAGATGTCGATGCTGAACAGGACGGCGGCGGCCGCTTGCGGACGGACGCGGGCGAGGATACGGAATGCGGCCAAGGCCCAAAGGGCCTTTAGAGCAACACAAGTAGCTGAGGGAATAGAAGGAGGAGAAACATGATTAAGAAACTAGCAGCAGTGGTTCTGGCCGGAGTGCTGGGACTGTCTGCACTGACTGGCTGCGGATCTGCACAGTCCAGTGCGGCTACAAGTGATACGGCAACGGCGGAAAATCCGCTTGTGCTGACACTTGCCCATGGACTTTCGGAGACCCATACCGTGCACATTGCCATGACGCAGTTTGCAGAGGAGGTAAAGGAAAAGACGGATGGCAGAGTCATCATCAACATTTTCCCGAACGGACAGCTTGGCAGTGAGAATGAAAACCTGGAGCAGCTGCAGGCCGGCGTAATCGCCATGACCAAGGTATCTGCACCGGGACTGGCAACCTACAACGAAGCGTACAATACCTTTGGTCTGCCGTATCTGTTCAATGACACGGAAGATTTCTACAATGTCATGGATTCACAGGAAATGCGCGACTTCTTCCTCTCCACCGGAGATGACGGATTTGTTGTTCTGACCTATTACACATCCGGTGCTCGTTCCTTCTACACCAAGGATAAGGCCATCCGTACACCGGAGGATCTGAAGGGGCTGAAGATTCGCGTGCAGGACATGAAGTCGCAGACGGATATGATGTCAGCTCTTGGCGGAACACCAGTTGCCATGTCCTATGGTGATGTATATACCGCTCTCCAGACCGGCATCATTGATGGAACCGAGAACAATGAGACTGCACTTACCACCGGCAAGCACGGCGAGGTCTGCAAGGTATATTCGCAGGATCAGCACGCAATGATTCCGGATGTCCTTGTTATGAGTGCAAAGGTGTGGGACAGAATTTCTGCAGAGGATCAGCAGGTGATTCTGGAAGCAGCCTATGATTCTACGGACGCGCACAAGCAAATGTGGGATCAGGCGGTAGCGGATGCCATTGAGGAAGCTCAGTCAGAAATGGGCGTTACCTTTGTGACAGATATTGACAAGCAGGCATTCCGTGATGCCACGGCCGGCATGGTGGAAGAGTACCGCAATCAGTATCCCGGGGTAGATAATCTCCTGAATGTTATCGCCGATGTACAGGCAAAGGAGGCGGAATAATGAACAAGGATAATATCAAAAAAACGCTTGGCACCATTAAGCTTTGGATGGACCGCATTCTCTCCATTGCCTGCGCTGTTCTTCTGACATTTATGACATTCCTGGTGCTGTGGCAGGTTTTCACCAGATACGTGCTGAATAGTCCGGCTGCCTTCACGGAGGAGCTGGTGAAGTATTCTCTGATCTGGACCGGCTTTATCGGTGCGGCATATGCGTTTACTGCCCGGGAGCATATGTCCTTGACGCTGATTACGGACAAGCTGACAGGAACTCCGCATAAGGTATTGATGACACTGATTGATGTCCTGATTCTGGTGCTGGCTGTTTTTGTTATTGTAATCGGCGGATTTAAGCTTGCTGCCTCTGCAAAGATGGAGTTCTCTGCGCTTTTGGGCGTTCCGAGAAGCGTTGTGTATGGCTGCGCTCCGGTTTCCGGAATATTCATCATTCTGGCACAGCTCATCAATATTTATGAAGACGTTACCGGTGAGAAGGTAGAACAGGCCGCTGCCGACGCAGAAGGAGGCAACAAATGAGTATTGGAGTAACAACAGCCCTGCTGTTTATTGTATTTGGTGTTCTGCTGTTCATGGGAGTTCCGATCTCTGTCAGCATTATTGTGTCCTCCATTGTGACAGCAATGTCCACCCTGTCCTGGGACCAGATCACATTTATCACGATGCAGAAAATGAACTCCGGCGTGGAGAGCTTTTCACTTCTGGCCATTCCGCTGTTCATCCTGGCCGGCAATATCATGAACAACGGCGGTATTGCAAGACGTTTGATTGCGTTTGCACAGCTTTTCGTTGGTAAAATCCCCGGAAACCTTGCACAGGCGAACATTCTCGGCAATATGCTCTTTGGCGCTTTGTCGGGTTCCTCGGTTGCGGCAGCCTCTGCCATGGGCGGATGCATCAATCCCACCGAGAAGGAGCAGGGCTACGATCCTGCCTTCAGTGCAGCCGCAAACATTGCTTCTGCACCGACAGGACTTCTGATTCCTCCGACGTCTGCATTTATCGTATACTCTACGGTTGCAGGCGGTGTATCGATTTCCACTCTGTTCATGGCTGGCTATGTTCCCGGTATTCTCATGGGACTTGGCTGCATGGTTGTGGCGTTCTTCATGGCCAAGAAAGCCGGAATGAAGGCAACCGGCCGCGATAAGAGCAAGAGCATTGGCCGTATCGTATGGGATGCGGTTCCGTCCCTGCTGCTGATCATCATTGTAATCGGCGGTATTGTGTCCGGTATCTTTACGGCAACGGAGGGTGCAGGCATTGCAGTTCTGTATTGCCTGATTCTGTCCATTATTTATAAGAGCCTGACCTTCAAGAGCTTCATGAAGATTCTGCTGAACTCTGCCAAGACCTCCGGAATCATTCTATTCCTGATTTCGGCATCCTCTGCGATGAGCTTCGTTATGGCCTATGCCGGAATTCCGACAGCGATCAGCAACGCGCTGATGGGCATTTCTGACAACAAGTATGTGATTTTCCTTCTGATGAACATCATCCTCCTGATTGTTGGTATGTTCATGGATATTACACCGGCCATCCTGATCTTTACGCCGATCTTCCTGCCGATCGCACAGAGCCTTGGCATGAGTGATATTCAGTTCGGTGTAATGCTGATCTTCAACATGTGCCTTGGCAACATCACGCCTCCGGTCGGATCGGTTCTGTTCGTTGGCTGCGGCATCGGTGAGGTTTCCATTGAGAAGGTTACACCGAAGCTGATTCCTTATTTTGCAGTTCTGATCGGACTTCTGCTGCTGGTGACCTATATTCCGGCATTGTCTCTTGGTATTCCGACACTGATGGGCCTGATCTAAAAACGTTATTACCGTAAAAACTTTTGAAAGCGCTCTTTCGGGCATTACGGCCTGAAGGAGCGCCTTTTGCGTTGTTATACAGAATTGTAGTTTCATGGAATGGTAAACAGCTACTTTATGGAAATGATGCACGACATCATGCGGCGATATCGTGATGCGGCTGCAAGAATTGCACAAAAGAAAGCAATTACTGGAGCATGAAATGGGTTGCGGGCGGAATGGAGGTTTTCTAAAATCAAGCTATCTATTTGGCGCCTGCATCCAGATGGTGCTGAATAATTACTGGAAAATTAGGATGCGGCGGTATACAGGAGGGAAAAGGCGATGAAGATTTATGTTGATATTCGCGCAGGGCATGACGGAAATGGCTCGAAGGAAATGCCGTTCCGCAGAATAAATGAGGCGGCCAGGGTGGCTATGCCGGGAGATGAGGTGCTCGTGGCACCCGGAGTGTATCGGGAAAACGTGGTACCGATGCATGCAGGAACAGAGGATGCCCGCATCACCTATCGCAGCAGTGAGCCGCTGGGGGCGGAAATTACCGGAGCGGAGGAGCTAAAGAGCTGGACACACTACGAGGGCGACGTGTGGGTCAGCAGGATTAATAACAGTGTTTTCGGAACCTATAACCCGTATACAACCTACGTGTTCGGTGACTGGTTTTTTGCAAAGAGGGACAAGCATACCGGCTGCGTGTGGCTTAATGATGAAGCGCTGTACGAGGCGGTTACGTTGGAGGAGTGTAAGGCGGGAGGGATTACTGCATACTCCTGGAATCCGGAGGCATCCCGGCGCAAGTGGTACACCGAGCAGGATGAAACGACGAATGAGACCGTTCTGTATGCCAATTTCGGCGGCGCAGATCCGAACAAGGAAAATGTAGAAATTACTGTCCGCAGAGAGTGTTTCCTGCCGCAGCAGAATGGGATCGATTATATTACGGTAACCGGATTCAACATCAATAAGGCCGCGACCACATGGGCTCCGCCGGCCGCCTACCAGGATGGCATGATCGGACCGCATTGGTCGAAGGGCTGGATTATCGAGGATTGTGAGATCTGGGGCAGCAAGTGTGCCGGCATTTCTGTCGGCAAATACTATGACCCGGAGAATGACCATTTCTTTACGGTGCATCATGTAAAGAGTCCGACCCAGATGGAGCGGGATGCTGTCTGCCGCGGACAGTACCATGGGTGGCTCAAGGAAAAGGTGGGAAGTCACATCATTCGCCGCAATAATATTCATCATTGCGAGCAGGGCGGCATCATCGGACGTATGGGCGGTGTGTTCAGCATCATTGAGGATAATCACATCCACCATATCAATAATATGATGGAGCTGGGCGGCGCAGAAATTGCCGGCATTAAGATGCATGCGGCCATTGATGTTATTATGCGCCGCAATCACATTCATCACTGCACTATGGGCATATGGACGGACTGGGAAGCCCAGGGCACGCGGATTACGCAGAATCTGCTGCACGACAATATGCGTCCGTCCTTTGCAAAGCAGCTCAAGGGCGGCATGTGCAGCCAGGATATTTTCGTTGAAGTGGGTCACGGGCCGACATTGATCGATAATAACATCCTTCTTTCAGATGCCTCGCTTCGCATTGCAACACAGGGTGTGGCCATGGTGCATAATCTGATCTGCGGCTCCTTTACAGTGGTTGGCGGCGGAACCGGCTGGCGCTATACGCCGTATCACATGCCGCACCGCACAGAGGTAATGGGCTTTATGACCATCCTGCATGGCGATGATCGTTTTTACAACAATATCTTCCTGCAGAAGTGGCCGGCGGAGGCGTTTTGCATTGAGCATGATAGCAGTGAGGGCTTTGATTATGACAACCGTGAGGTTGGCACGCACGTGTTCGATGAATATCCGACCTATGAAGAATGGATTGCGCAGTTTGACATGGATCAGGAAATTCCGGATATGAGCAAGCTGGAGGAAGCGCATTTCGGGCACCTTCCGATCTGGGTGGACGGAAACGCTTATTTTGACGGAGCAAGGAGCTATCAGAAGGAGCAAAATCGCCTGATTGACACGGAGAATGCTGTGTATGCGGATATCGAAGAGCGTGAAGACGGCAGCTGGGTTCTGAAGACGAATGTTTATGATTATATGAAGGATTTCTCCTGCGGATTGATTCACACGGAGACGCTGGGGAAGGCCTTTGAACCGGACGAGGCATTTGAAAATCCGGATGGAACTCCCATCACGTTTGACAGCGACTATTTAGGAAGCCATCGCGGCATTCGTGTGATCCCTGGACCGTTTGCGAGTGCAGAGGATGCCGGAAAACGCGTGTGGTAAGTGGATAAAAGGCCTTTGGGCCACAACGTCATAATACAGTATAGACGCCGGTCGGCGACAAGGCACTGGGCCTTGCTTCCGGCTGGCGTTTTGTTTGGTGTCCTAAGGAGCTATAAATGCTTCGAGCTTTCTGCGTAGAACCTGGTAATCCTGAAGTCCAAGCTCATAAAGCCGCCGGTTTTCTGCCTCGTCCATGGCAAATGTGCTCATGGGGAGGCTTTTGCTGGGGGCGAACACCAGAGCTTTCCCCGCTGTCTCCAGTTCAAAGACGCGTTCAAAGCTCTTGGTATAGTTGAGATGACGCTTGTTGAGCAGCTCTATGATCTTAGGATAGGAGTGGCACAAAACGGAGTAAACGCCGCGGAAGCCCTCCGGCTTTTTGACATAGCTTCGGGGCTTCGACAGAATGACTACCAGGCGATTACACCCCTGGGACAGCGCACGGCCGGTCGGGATGGAATCAGAGACACCGCCGTCGTAATAAGGAATACCGTCAATCATGCGGGGGCGACAGGCGGCCGGGAGAGCACAGCTGGCCTTGATGATCTGGTAATCATCCTGCTGCACCTCGCTTTTATCAAAATAACGAGGCAGTCCGGTCAGTGCATTTGTTGCAACAATTTCGTATTGTGCCGGATTTGCGAGTACGCCGGGCCAGTTCAGGGGATCTGCACCGGTACTGTTGGTCAGCGTACTGTAAATATAGTCCAGTCCGAACAAATCGCCGGTCTTCAGGAGACTGGCGGGGCCAAAATAATTTTTTTCATGAATGTGATCGGTGTAGAACCGGATGTTTCGCCCGCGCTGCCCGCCGAGGTAAGATGCGGCGTTGGCACTTCCGGCGGATACGCCGATCACATAATCAAATTGAATCCCATCATCCAGAAAACGATCCAGCACTGCGGCACTGTAGGCGCATTTCATACCGCCGCCTTCGACAACCAAACCGATTTTGATTTTTGTTTCTGCCATATAATTACGCCTTTTAATTTGTGATGATGCCTGCGCGAGCGGGCTTGTTTGTTTCAGTATCTGCCATATTTCGTAACTATTCAGAGCCCATTCGCAAAATCGCTGCTGTAAAGCTTCTCTTTTGCTCATGCAGCGTTCTCGCCAGAGGCACTCTGGGACGCAGTTTCGACCGCTATAGTAGCGTCAAATCGGAAAGAAAAAAATGGACAAAGTTCATGGATTGTTTATAAATTCTATGTTGACTATGTGTTCTAGCAAGAGTATAACAATAATTGTCAAAGGGATAAGGAATCCCAAAGGACAAAGAAGCATA
Source organism: Acutalibacteraceae bacterium (assembly GCA_963597485.1). Classification (GTDB taxonomy): domain Bacteria; phylum Bacillota; class Clostridia; order Lachnospirales; family Lachnospiraceae; genus CAG-791. The sequence continues at coordinate 6,929 of CAVBQH010000018.1, read as the reverse complement.
CAAAGGGTATGCGGGACACGGGACATATGAATATACAGTTTACATAAAGGAGGTAGTAATTATGTTGATGCCTATGCTTTGGAACAATAATCGTGGAGATGACTTTTGGGGACTGACGAACTGGGATCCGGTGGACCACATGTTTCGTGATTTCTGGGGCAACACCCTGGAGAGTACACAGGCCATGAAAACCGATGTAATCGAGGAAGAGAAGGATTATAAGGTGCAGGCGGAGCTTCCGGGCTTTCAGAAGGAAGACATTCATGTGGATATGAAGGATGGCAATCTTACCATTTCCGCCAGCCATAAGGAGAACAACGACAAGAAAGATGAGAAGACCGGCAAATATATCCGCCGTGAGAGGCGGGAGGCTTCCTTCCAGAGATCCTTCTACGTTGGCGAGACGGTGAAGCCGGAAGACATTTCGGCCAAGTATGAGAACGGCGTTTTGACCCTGGTTGTACCGAAGCTTCAGCCGCAGGTGGAACAAAAGGAAGAGCCTAAGAAGATCGAGATTCAGTGACGGTCTGCTCTGTTCTGACACGGTATGTTTCCTGATATTCCTTGGGAGACATGCCGTACTCCTTTCGAAACATACGATAAAAGCTTGAATAATCATGGAATCCGTAATCACTGAAGGTACGGGTAATATCGGCTCCGGCTGCGATGGCTTCACTGCAGCCCTGGAGCCGTTTTTTTGTGATGTACTGATGGATGGAGATGCCGAGACAGTCCTTGAAATAATGAGAAAGATAGTATTTGGACAGACATACCTGCGCGGCCAGAGCCTCGAGGGATAGGTCCTCTGTCAGGTGGCTGTCGATATAGAGCGTCAGGTCCTGCATCAGGTCGCCGGTTCCGGAAACAAGCGGGTGCTCTCGCTCGTAGATTACACGGTTCATATACAAAATAAGATCGTTCAGCGCCAGTGTAACGGCGGCGTCTTTGCCGTAGCGGCCGGCGTGAAGCTCCTCAAGAAGACGCAGCATACGAGCCTGGATGGAGGAAAATTCGGCCTGATGAAAATGATAGAAGCATCGGCCGGAGGTGGCAGCACGCTGCATGAGAAAAACATAATCGGGTGATTCACGCAAAAGCCGCGCGGCATAATCCTGGCTGATCCAAAGAACAAACCGGCGGTAAGGCCGGTCGGAATCGTGCATCAGCGCGTGATGAGAAACGCCGGGGGGGACCAGTACCATGTCGCCCGGGTGCAGCGGGCGCGCATGACCGGAAATCTCCAGCTCAAGATTCCCCTCCAGGAAAAGATAGAACTCATAATAATCGTGTGTGTGGGCCGGTAACGTTCGAAAATGGAGATCGCTGTAGTAGAAGACCTCAAAATCCTTCGACTGCATGTATTGACGATTATTGAATGCGGAACGCAGATTTCCCTTCATACAGAGCCTCCTTTTGCTCAGAGTATCACCCGATGGCAACTTTTGCAATGTCGACAACAAATCCCTCAATGGATTTTATGGAGATATCTGCAATAATAAAGTAAGATTAAGAAAGGGGCGAAAGCCATTATCACTGTTCATAAAGAAAGGGGATTACAACAATGGAAATGACAATGCGCTGGTACGGATCCAAGCACGATACTGTTACACTCAAGCAGATTCGGCAGACTGCTTATGTAACCGGTGTAATTACCATGCTCTATGACAAGCAGCCGGGTGATCTTTGGACGCAGGAAGAGATTCATGCGCTGAAGGAAGAGGTGGAAGCGGCCGGACTTCATATTTCCGGTATTGAATCGGTAAACGTATCGGATGCGATTAAGACCGGAAGTGCAGATCGCGACAAGGACATCGCAACCTATATCGAGTGTCTCGAGAACCTTGGCAAGGAAGACATTCACATGGTTTGCTATAACTTCATGCCTGTCTTTGACTGGACCAGAACCGAGCTGGCAAGAAGAAGACCGGACGGATCCACCGTTCTGGCTTACACACAGGAAGCAGTAGACGCAATCGATCCTGCAGACATGTTTGACTCTATCAAGGGCAGCATGAACGGCACGGTTATGCCTGGCTGGGAGCCGGAGAGAATGGCTCACATCAAGGAGCTGTTCGAGATGTACAAGGATATCGATGAGGAAAAGCTGTTCGAGAACCTTGTTTACTTCCTTAAGGCAATCATGCCTGTCTGCAACAAGTATGATATTAAGATGGCGATTCATCCGGATGATCCGGCTTGGAGCGTATTCGGACTTCCCCGCATCATTACCAGCAAGGAAAAGCTCCTTCGCATGATGAATGCAGTAGATGATGTTCACAACGGCGTGACTCTTTGCACAGGATCCCTTGGAACCAATCTTGAGAATGACCTTCCGGACATCATTCGTGCACTGCCCGGCAGAATTCATTTTGCACATGTTCGTAATCTGAAATTCAACTCCCCGACCAACTTCGAGGAGGCTGCTCATCTGTCAACCGACGGAACCTTTGATATGTACGAGATCGTTAAGGCGCTGCATGACATTCACTTCGACGGCCCGATCCGTCCGGATCATGGCCGCATGATCTGGGATGAGGTTGCTATGCCGGGCTATGGCCTGTATGACCGCGCTCTGGGTGCAGCTTACATCTGCGGACTGTGGGAAGCTATTGATAAGGCAGAGAGCCGCGCATAACATCGGGACAGGCGCTTACGCTGAAATATGAAGTGATCCGATGCTGCAGGCGATATGCTGCTGCATCGGATATTTGTAAAGGGAACGGCCCTTGAACGGGCAGACACGTTGCAGGCCGCAGGGGCGGCATGGAGGCGGAAATGAAATTATCGACAGAAGGACTGAAGAATCAGCAGGAGTGGCTGGAGAAGGGATATCATCTTCCTCAGTATGATCGCGAGCAGATGATCGCGCAGACACATGAGAATCCGGTATGGGTTCATTTCGGAGCAGGAAATATCTTCCGCGCATTTCAGGCAAATCTCGCCCAGAGACTCCTGGAGGACGGCGCAGCTACAGCAGGCATTACGGTTTGCGAAGGCTTTGACTATGAAATCGTAGAGAAGCAGTATCGCCCGCATGATGATCTGTCGGTTCTGGTTACTCTGAAGGCAGACGGATCGGTAGAGAAGGCGGTTATCGGATCCATCGGAGAGTCGACAATTCTGGATTCTGACAACGAGAAGGAATTTTCCAGACTGAAGGAGATTTTTGCGAAGGATTCTCTGCAGCTGTGCACATTTACCGTAACAGAGAAGGGATATAGCCTGGTAAACGGAAAGGGCGAACAGCTTCCGGCAGTTACATCTGATTTCGCAGAGGGACCGGCAAAGCCGCAGAGCTATATTGGAAAGGTTGTATCGCTCCTTTACACACGTTATCTGGCAGGCCAGAAGCCGATTGCCATGGTTTCCACAGATAACTGCTCTCACAACGGAGAGAAGCTTTACGGTGCGGTCATCGCCTTTGCAAAGGCGTGGATTGCAAACGGACTGGCAGAGGAAGGCTTTGAAGCGTATCTGAACGACGAGACGAAGGTTTCTTTCCCTTGGTCTATGATTGATAAGATTACGCCTCGCCCGGATGCATCCGTAGAGGAGCTTCTGCGCAAGGACAGTCTCGAGGACTTGGATGCCGTTGTTACGTCGAAGAAGACCTGGGTTGCTCCTTTTGTAAATGCAGAGGAGACAGAGTACCTTGTTATTGAAGATAAATTCCCGAACGGCAGACCGGCACTGGAGAAGGTTGGCGTAATCTTTACGGATCGTGATACCGTAAACAACGTAGAGAGAATGAAGGTTACAACCTGCCTTAACCCGCTGCACACGGCACTTGCAGTGTATGGCTGCATCCTTGGCTACACAAAGATCTCTGACGAGATGAAGGACAAGGAGCTGGTGAACCTTGTGAACACGCTGGGCTATAAGGAAGGACTTCCGGTGGTTGTAAACCCTGGTGTTCTTGATCCGAAGGAGTTCATTGACACGGTTCTTCAGGTTCGTGTTCCGAATCCTTTTATGCCGGATACGCCGCAGAGAATTGCAACCGATACCTCACAGAAGCTGGCTATTCGCTACGGCGAGACCATTAAGTCATATGTGGCTGATCCCGAGCTGAATGCAGCGGATCTGAACATGATTCCGCTGGTACAGGCAGGATGGCTTCGTTATCTGATGGCAGTGAATGACAATGGCGAGAGCTTCGAGCCTTCTCCGGATCCGCTCCTGGAGGATGCACAGAAGTACGTTGCAGACTTTAAGCTGGGTGAGGCTGTAACAAAAGAGGAGATCAGCAGCAAGGTTCTTCCGCTTTTGAAGAACAAGCAGATCTTTGGCGTTGATCTGGAAGAGGTTGGACTGGCAGACAAGGTTATCTCTTATTTTGCAGAGCTGATCGCCGGAACGGGTGCAGTTCGCAAGACGCTGGAGAAATACTGCGACTGAGCTGCAAAGGGGTAAAAACCTTAAAAACGTAATTGTTTAGCACCCATCTCGATTTTCCTTCGGAAAACCTCGATGTGGCTGGCCAGAGGCCCTTCGGGCCTTGGCCGCCTGCCAATTTCAATCGTGAATATGCTTGCAAGCAACCAATTCACGTTGAAATATGGCAGGTGCTAAACAGATACAAAAAAACAGCATGCGTATAGGATGCTGTCGGAATTTTGAACTATAATGGATCCTGCAGCGATTTCGCTGCAGGATTTTTGAATAGGAATACGAAGCGGTGATGGAGGTTGGAGATGCCATCGATTTATGCACATCAGAAATTCGGAGATGAGACGCAAAAGCGGCTTCCGGTTTCGCTGCAGAAAGAGTTGGAACAGAATCGGGATCTTTTCAATATTGGATTCCAGGGGCCGGATATTTTCTTTTTCTATCACCCGTTATCCTGGGGGGAGATCCCACAGTACGGAAACCGGATGCATGAGAAATCGGGACATGCGTTTTTTGGACGTGCGCTGGAGCTGTATTATGGGCTTCCGCATGAAACCCCGGCGAATCAGCAGATTCGGCAGGCAGCCAGAGCATACCTGTATGGCGTGCTTTGTCATTATACGCTGGACAGCGCTTGCCACCGGTTTATTGATGAGACGGACGCTTCCGGAATAACGTCGCATGCCGAGCTGGAGGGGGATTATGATCGCCGGCTGATTGCAAGAGAAGGCAGGAATCCGGTAGAGGAAAATCTGACCAGACAGTTCCATCCATCTGCCGAGGCGGCGAAGGTGATTGCTGTCTTTTATCCGGAGGTGACACCTGCTGTCGTAGAAACGGCGCTTCGCTCCTGCGTGAGCCTGCAAAGACTCCTTCGCTGTCCGCGTGATGGAAAGCGTAATTTCCTTTACGGCGCCCTTTGGCTTGTGGGAAAATATGAATCCTTCCAGCCACATATTATGAATAAGGAACCGGATCCGGATTGCCGGGAGGCGGAGGATCGTTTGGATGAGCTTTTTGAACAGGCACTGCCGAGAGCGGCAAAGCTGATTACAGAGCTGGATCGCTGTATCCGGGAAACACCGGAAGAGATCGCGGTGAAGAGCTGTTATGAATTTGTATCATCGACAGAGTATGATAGAAACTTTAGCGGAAGATAAGACTTGAAAGGAAGACAAAGTTATGGCAGAAGTACAGCAGCTGACAATTGGTGCGTTTGAAAAGGCGTGTGAGATTGTTCAAAAGGTGACGCTTGGGACAGATCTGATTTTCTCGGATTATTACAGCGAACAGACCGGTGCAAAGGTATACCTGAAGCCGGAAAACATGCAGCGAACCGGCGCATATAAGGTGCGCGGCGCCTATTATAAAATCAGCACGCTTTCCGAGGAGGCCCGCAGCAAGGGGCTGATCACTGCCTCTGCAGGAAATCATGCGCAGGGCGTGGCTTATGCGGCAAAGTCCTATGGCTGCCGGGCGGTCATTGTTATGCCGACGACAACCCCGCTGATTAAGGTGAATCGCACCAAGGCCCTGGGGGCGGAGGTTGTGCTGCATGGGGATGTTTATGACGAGGCCTGCGAGCATGCACTGAAGCTTGCGGAGGAGAATGGCTATACATTTATTCATCCGTTTGATGATCCGGCGGTGGCAACCGGGCAGGGAACCATTGCCATGGAGATCTATAAGGAATTGCCGCTGGTGGATATGATTCTGGTGCCTGTGGGCGGCGGCGGACTTGCAACCGGCGTATCGACGCTGGCCAAGCTCCTGAATCCCCGCATTCAGGTCATTGGCGTGGAGCCGGAAGGAGCGGCGTGCCTGAGCGCATCATTGAAGAACGGAAAGGTGACAACCCTTCCTACAGTCAATACAATTGCGGACGGAACAGCGGTAAAGACGCCTGGAAGTCTTATTTTTCCGTATCTGCAGAAGAATCTGGATGACGTTGTAACCGTGTCGGACGAGGAGCTGGTGGAGACATTTCTGGATATGGTGGAGAACCATAAGATGGTGGTGGAGAACTCCGGACTGCTGACGGTTGCTGCACTGCATCACGTGGACTGCAGGGGCAAAAAGGTGGCCTGCGTTCTGTCGGGCGGCAATATGGATGTCATAACCATGAGCTCGGTGGTCCAGCAGGGGCTTTTGCTTCGCAATCGAATCTTTACGGTTTCGGTTCTCCTGCCGGATAAGCCGGGAGAGCTGATGAAGGTGGCAGGCATCGTTGCCAAGGAAAACGGCAACGTAATCAAGCTGGAGCACAACCAGTTTGTGTCGATCAACCGCAGCGCAGCAGTGGAGCTGAAAATCACCATGGAAGCATTCGGTACGGAGCACAAAGAACAGATTGTTGAAGCTCTTACGAAGGCGGGATATGAGCCGCGCCTTCGGAGAACGAACATGTAAATTTGTTCAGCACCTGCTGGTTTCAACATGAATTGGCCGCTTGCGGACAAATTCATGATTGAAATCAGCAGGCGGTCAAGGCGCGAAGCGCCTCTGGCCAGCCACATCGAGGTTTTCCGAAGGAAAATCGA
>CAVBQH010000017.1:0-8669 GCA_963597485.1 Acutalibacteraceae bacterium | reverse complement strand
CGTAAATGTATTAAACAGTGCCCACCGATTTTGAAGATCGATGGGCACTGCTCGTCTTTCTCAATTCATCAGCCTTCTTAGATCACTCCAAAGTGCCGCAGGGCATTCATGATGGCTTCTTCCTTCTCCGGCGGACACTGCGGAACAATCGCCTCTTCAGACTTCGGTTTGTTGTAGCTGTCACTGACATCGAGTCCGCATTTGCGCTTCACCTGTGATATATACAGGGATGATACCTTCAAACCGCTCTGTTCCAGAACATAATCCTTGATCTGCGCATAGGTCGCCTGACCGCGCTTTTCCTGAAGCATTTCCTCAACATCCACGTCGATATCGATATGTAGACTATTTCTCCGCACTAAGAGGCATACCGTCTCGACGTGTACCGTATGCGGAAACTGATCCACCGGCTGAATTTCCTTCAGCTCATATCCGCCTGCTGCCAGGATTTTGCAGTCCCTTGCCATCGTAGCGGGATCACAGCTGACATAGACAATCCGCTCCGGCTGCGTATCCAGAATGGTCCGAAGACACACTTCGTCACATCCCTTCCGCGGCGGGTCGACAACAACCACATCGACCATTCCCTTCTTATCCGTTTTTCCTTCCGCTTTCAGCTTGCTTTCAACATATTCCGGCAAAACCTCTTCGGCTTTCCCGACGCAGAAGGTAATGTTTGTAATCCCGTTTTGGTCCGCATTTTCCCTGGCATCCCGAATGGCATCCGGAATCGCCTCCACACCATACACTTCTCCGGCATCCTCTGCCAGAAAGCACCCAATAGTTCCGACCCCGCAATACAGGTCCCAGACAACCTCCGTTCCTGTGAGCTTCGCATAGCAGCGTACGATGCTGTACAGCCGCTCCGCCTGAACCGGATTCACCTGATAGAACGAAAGCGGCGAAATGCGATAAGTTATGCTGCGCAGGGAGTCTCCAAAGCACACCTCTCCGCCCTCATATTCCGCAGCCAGCACATGCATGGTATCCTCGATGGCTTCTTTTCCCCAGAGCGTACGGCCTTCCCTGCCCATGATTACATTGGTTCGCTCTGTATTGATGTTGATGCAAATGCTGGTTATTCCCGGAAGCTCGCGCAGACATTCCACCAGTGCCTCCTCCTTTGGAAGCTTTCTTCCATTGATCACGAGGCACACCATGGTTTCCTGCGAATAGATGCCGGAACGAATCAGAATGTGCCGTACAAGCCCCGTTCCCGTTTCCTCGCGATACGCCGGCACATGATACTCCTCCATATACTTCAATATCGCTGCGAGAATATCCTGATTTTCCTGCGGTCCGACAAGACAGTCCTCAACCGGTACAATGCAGTGCGTATGCCCTGCATAAAATCCGGCCACCGGCCTGCCGTCCTTTTCACCGACCGGAAGCTGCTCCTTGTTGCGAAACCGATAGGGCTCCTCCATGCCCAGAATGGGATGCATTGCCTTCTGTACAGTCTCCTCAGAGAATCCGCCGATCCGCAGCAGCACATCTTTTACACGCTTTTGCTTGAACAAGAGCTGCTGATCATAGGAAAGCTCCTGGATCTGGCAGCCGCCGCATTTGCGTGCAAGTTCACATTTCGGCGCCGTCCGAAATGGAGACGGAGTAAGAATTTTCGTCATCCTGGCAAAGCCATAGCCCTTTTTGACCTTCATAACCTTGGCTATGACAGTATCTCTTGTCAGTGCTCCCTTGATAAACAGCGTAAAACCGTCCACTTTGCCGATACCAGCGCCATCCGAGCCGATGTCATCAATGGTAACCGTCACGATATCGTTCTTCTGAAATGTCTTTTCTGTCATTCTTTCTATTCCGTCTTTCGGATATTGGAATCCAACAGCTGCTGCCAGCCAAGCCAGGCATTGTCCTCCGTTCCGCGTTCGAACATCTCCTTGAAGATCTCCAGCTTGGCATCTGCATTGTCCGCAAAATTAAGAGCCGCCGCCTCTGCCAATGCTGGCTTCTTCGGAGAGCCGTATTCCAGCTCGCCGTGGTGTGCCAGAATGCAGTGGCGCAGCTCTGCAGAAAGAACCGGCGGGAAATCCGGAATCTCCCGCAGCTTTTCATCAATCATTTCGACGCCGATGATGATGTGTCCGATCAGCTGTCCCTCATCCGTATAATCATTCTGCGGAAACCGCGAAAGCTCTTTGGTCTTGCCAATATCATGGAACATCGCCGATGTCAGCAAAAGATCCCTGTTCAGGAACGGGTAGTTGTCCGCGAAGGCATCACACAGCTTCATAACCCCCAGGGTATGCTCCAAAAGGCCGCCCATGAAGCCATGGTGCACCGTTTTCGCCGCCGATGACACCTGGAAGGCATGGATAAATTCCTTATCCTCCACAAAGAACTTGATGATCAGCTGCCGCAGATGCGGCTCCTTCACCTTATTGGCAAGGCGGATCATCTCATCCCACATCGCTTTGCGATCCTTCTTGGTAACCGGAATGTATTCCGCCGGATCGTACTCGCCCTCCCGGCATTTGCGGGCTCTTTTGATGTTCAGCTGATATTTTTTCTGGAAAACAACGACCTCACCCACAATGTCGACATAATCCATCTCTGCAAATTCCTCGATTCCGACACTGCCGGGATCCCAGATCTTGCCATCGATGCTGCCGGTTTTATCCTGCAGGACAAGGCTGTCGTAGGCACGGCCGTTTTTGGCTGTAAGCTCACTTTTTTTGCGGCAGAGGTAAATACTGCTGACTGTCGTCCCTTCTCTCAAATCCTTGATGTACTGCATAAGCTGTCCCTTCTATAACGTACACGAACATAAACGACATAAACGAAAAGTGTACGCAGTGTATGCGTCCACGTCGCATCCGTCCAACTACTTCAATACGAACCGGCCTTTAACCGCTTTTTACTGCCTTAGTGCTTGCCAAAGCTAAGCCGACTCCCCAGATTTACTACAATTGTAACATCCGTATAGCTTTCTTTGCTTTGCCGTTTCAGCTGAATGCTAAGCTGTCTTCCTGACCTAGCATTCAGGAGCTGACTCGTCAGTTCTTCACAGCTTGTAATCCTTCGTCCCGCAAAGGCCGTGATCACGTCCCCGCTCTGAATTCCAGCCTCCATAGCCGGAGAATCCATTTCCGTCCTCAGCACATAGGCACCCTCCGGAATGCTCTGCTCCTGCCGCACATTCTCCGGCACATCCGCCGTATGGACGCCAAGATACCCCACCGATGTTTCATTGGATAACTTTTCGATCAAGGGTTTTAATCCGGTAATTCCTGTTGCACAGATCAGATTCTGTGCGTCCGAGGTCTGATACTGCATATCAATCCAGCCAATGACGCTGCCGTTCATATCGACCAGTACCCCACTGGCCGTTTTGCTGCCGCTGATATCGGTTGAAATCTGCTGATACGTGCTGTCTGTAACGTCAAGGGAAAGTCCCGCGTTTGTTATGACTCCGTAGCTGATGGAGCCCGCAGTTCCTGCAGGACTCCCAACCGCGATGACCGGGCTCCCGGCCAGCTCATCCTTTTCGCTGCTTCCAAGTACCGCTATGGCCAGCTGATCATTTTGTGCAAAGCTCCCCTGAAGTTTTCCTTCATCTACGCTCAGGATGGTGAGTCCGGTTATACTGTCCTGTGCCAGAACCGACGCCTCCGTGCTCTGTCCGTCCGCAAACTGCACGCGAATCTGCTCTGCATCCGCATAATCATCCTCTCCGGCCAGAATCAGAAGATTCGTTCCCTTTTCCGCCACAATCAGACCGCTCACCGATCCGCTTTTGTTGTACAGATCGCCGGCCCAGTCGTAGTTCGAAGTAATAACAGACACCGTTACCATAGACTTCGACGCTTCATTAGCCAGCCCCTGCAGTGTAGCGAACAGCTGCGAATATTCCGCCGTCGCATCCTGCTGCGTTTCCGCCTTTCTGGTATCTGCCAGCTCTTTTTTCACTTCCTCGAGGACCTCCTGGCGGATGGCATCCACGTCCACAAGGCTTGCAGCCTTTTCCTCTGCGGCCGCCTCCTGGATTTCCTCATCACTGGCAATCATATCCTCCGGCGACACCTCATCTTCCGTTGTTTCCTCCGGAAAGGTGACAGGAGTTGGTTCCTCTGTCGGCGTAATTGCCTGGTTAATGACCGGTTCCAGGATAAGAAACGCTGCGCAGGCCACTACTCCGAACAGAACCGCCAGAAATGCGGTAATCGCCGTCCTTCGCAGAAGACGCTTCTTGTTCAGCGGGCGCTGGCGGATTTCTTCCTTCATAAAATCCGTGTTCACCTCCGGCACGGCGCCTTCGGTTCGCTTCCTGTCCTTGGAGGACTCTGCCATTTGCTTTTTTCCCTCAGATGTATTCAAATCCGTTCCCATAGCTCTGCTGTGCACCCTGATGTTACAGACACTAATCCTCCAGCTTGTCATTGAGTCCGGAGCGCTTTAGTGTGAATATAAATTCCGATCCGACCCCTTCGGTGGATATTACATTGATGTTCTCGTTATGCGCACGCAGAATTTCCCGCACAATCGACAGACCCAGGCCGGTTCCCTTTTTATCCTTTCCGCGGGACAAATCCGTCTTGTAGAAGCGTTCAAAAATAGCACTTTGTTCCTGAACAGGGATCCCAATGCCGCGATCCTTCACCGATACAAAGATCTTATGATGCTTCTCCGATGTCTCAATTCGAACGGAGGTATTGGAGCTGCTAAACTTAATGGCATTATCAATCAGATTATACAACACCTGCTGTATACGGTCCTGATCTGCATTGACATACAGCACCTCTCCCGTCAGAACCAGCTCCAGTGTTACTCCCTTTCGCAGACAGGTCTGTTCAAAGGATGCCGCCACCTGACGAATCACACCGTTGATGTCGAAATCCGTGTAATTCAGCATCATGCCCTTTGTATTCAGGTTGTTCAAGGCCAGCAGATCATTGGTCAGCTTGGTAAGACGATCTGTTTCATTCAGAACGATTCCAATGTATTTCTCGTGCATCTCGAGCGGAATGGTGCCGTCGAGCATTGCCTGCAGGAATCCCCGGATGGAGGTCAGCGGCGAGCGGAAATCATGGGAAACATTGGCAATAAACTTTTTCTGGTCATCCTCAGAGCTCGCCACCTTTCTGGCCATGTAGCTTAAGGACGCCGCGAGATACCCGATCTCATCCTCGCTGTCCACCGTCAGCTCATAATGCATGTTGCCAGCCGCATATTGTTCGGTTGCTTTCGTTATTTTGCGAAGTGGGAGATATACAATTTCTGTAAAAAAGATAAGAATGATCAGCGACAGCAGCAAAATGATCAGGAGCTCCACATAAGCGATGTTCAGCCTTCGATTGGCCTCCTCCTGCAGCTTGGCTACACGGTAATGAATGGCCACATAGCCGCTTGTTTTATAATTCTGTGTGATGGGTGCAAGAACCGAAAGCTGATCCTCCGTAAAATATCCCCAGAAGGTTCCCTCGGTGTAGAGATTACCGGCAAAGGCGGATGGCGAAAAGTCCTCCACCCGCACCTCCGTCTCCGGGTCAATGCGGGACTGACTGTCTACGACAACCCGGCCGGACGGGTTCAGTACCATGATATCTGCGCCCAGGTAGGTACCAAGGGAATGCAGCTGCTTGTACACGCTGTCTATGGACGTCTCATAGCTGTAAAGCTCCGCCGCATAGGTATCTGCAATAGTGGTTGCCTCGCGGTAAAGCGTATCCGCCTCCTGCTGCCGCACCTGGTCTACGGTCATGTTGGACACAAAGGTTGCCACTGCAATAAACCCAAACACAGCAAATAAGGCGTACGCCAGTATAAACTTCAGATAAATCGTCTTCCTCACGCATTGGCCTCGAATTTATAACCGATTCCCCAGATTGTCGCAATGCGCCAGTGCTGGTTGTCGTGGATTTTCTCACGGATGCGTTTGATATGCACGTCCACCGTCCGGGTGTCTCCAATGTAATCATAGCCCCAGATCTGATCCAGAAGCTGTTCTCTTGTGAATACCCGGTTGGGCTGGGAGGCCAGAAAATACAACAGCTCCAGCTCCTTGGGCGGCATATCCAGATTTTGCCCCACATAGGTGACCGAATAATTGGTCAGATTGATGGTCAGATCCGAATAGCGGACGATTTTCTCCCCGCCGGCCGTCTGCATTGTTTGTTCCTGCGGGTTCTGGTGAAACCGCCGCAGAACTGCCTTTACTCTGGCCACCAGCTCCTTGGAATCGAAAGGCTTTTCCATGTAGTCATCAGCGCCCAGCTCCAGTCCAAGGACCTTGTCAAAGACCTCTCCCTTGGCGCTGAGCATAATGATGGGCGTCTGCGCCTTCGTGCGAATCTCGCGGCAGACCTGGTACCCGTCCATTCCGGGCAGCATCAGATCCAGCAAAATCAGGTCCGGCGCATAGGAGGCATAGCTTTGCAGTGCCTCCTCCCCATTCTCTGCGATCAGCGTATCGTAACATTCCTTGGTAAGATACAGGCTGATCAGCTCCGCAATATTAGCATCATCGTCTACAATCAGGATTTTCTGTTTGCTCACTGCCATCTCGTATCTCCCTTTTCCTACAGCGTCACAATGGTAACGCCGGCATCGCCTTCTCCGAAATCACCGCTGCGATAGGAGCGAATCCAGGACTGCTTGCGCAAATAGTTCTGTACTGCGCTGCGCAGCGCACCGGTTCCTTTTCCATGCACGATGCGTACCGTGTCCAGATGCGACATTCTCGCATCATCCAGATATTTGTCCAGCGCCATAACGGCTTCATCCGTTGTCATTCCCAGAAGATTGATTTCCGGCGAAATGTGCATGGCGCGCGACAGATCCATGCCGCCTGCGTTCATGCGTCCGGACTGGTCCTCATATGCACGTTTTAAGGCGCTGGCTGTCTTTTTCTTGGCCCGCGAGTCGATGGTCATGCCGGTTTCTTCGTCCAGAAGCGCCAGATCCCTTAACGGTATCTGCGAATTCATAATGCCGCACTGAACGCCAACCTTTTCCTGACGATCCGGGAGCTTGGTCACCGTTCCCTGCATGCCAAGAGAAAGCACGCGAACCCGGTCACCAATGTGCAGATCGGACGCCTTGAGGCTGGAGGTGCGCACCGGCTTTTCCTTTTCCTTCTGCAGGCGTTTGGTCTTGGCGGAGACCTTTTCGCGAAGATTGGTCCTTGTCTGCTCCATCGCCGTCATATCGGCGCCCTTGCTGCTCTTTCGAATGGCAGAAATGGCGCTGTCTGCCTGGTCCTTGGCATCCTGAAGGATGTTGCGTGCCTTTTCGTTGGCCTGATCCAGGATTTTCCTGCGCCGCTCCTCCAGGGAATCCTCTCTGGTCTTCAGTTCGCGGCTGCGCCGGTCGAGATCGGCCCGCATGCGGGTGATCTCCTCCTGTGCTTTGGCATTGCGCCGCCTTGTGTCCTCCAGCTCGGACAGCACATCTTCGAAATTCTGCGTTTCCTGGCTCAGCTGCTGTCTTGCAGTCTCAATGATGTATCCTGGGAGACCGAGCTTTTGTGAAATGGCAAAGGCGTTGCTCTTGCCGGGAACGCCGACCAGCAGCTTATAGGTTGGCTGGAGCGTTTCCAGATCGAACTCGCAGCTGGCATTGACGATGCCCTGTGTCCGCATGGCATAGAGCTTGAGCTCTGCGTAGTGCGTGGTAGCCAGCGTCGTTATTTTGCGGGTGTGCATGAAATTCAGAATGGAGATGGCAAGCGCGGCTCCCTCCGTGGGATCCGTCCCGCTCCCCAGCTCATCGAACAGACACAGGCAGTTCTTATCAGCACGCTTCAGAATATCCACGATCGCTGTCATGTGCGAGGAGAAGGTCGAGAGACTCTGCTCGATGCTCTGTTCATCTCCGATATCTGCATACACCTCACGAAAAACAGAGAGCTCACTGTGCTCAGCGGCCGGAATATGGAGTCCGGCCATCCCCATCAGCTCGAAAAGTCCAACGGTTTTGAGCGTCACCGTTTTGCCGCCGGTATTCGGTCCCGTAACGATGATCATGTCATACTTCTCACCGATGGTCAGATCGATGGGAACGACCTTTTTCGCATCAATCAGCGGATGACGCCCTTTATAGATGCGAATTACATGCGCTTCATTAAACTCCGGCCGCACCGCCTCCTGCTCCAGGGCAAGATGCGCTCTTGCGAAGATAAAATCCAGCTGTGTCATGTTGGCACAGTCGTCCCGCAGCGCTGTCAGATGGTCGGAGAGCAGCCCCGATAAGGTCTCCAGGACCTTGGCTTCTTCCTTTTTCTCCTGGAATTCCAGCTCCCTTATATGGTTCCCCATCTCCACAATGGCCGCCGGCTCAATGAACAGCGTGGAACCCGTCGAGGACTGGTCATGCACAATGCCGCGCACCTGCGACTTGTACTCGCTCTTGATAGGAAGGCAGTACCGGTCGTCCCGCATGGTGACCACCGTATCCTGCAGATAGGAGGCATAGGTCTGCGTCAGCATTTTATTCAGCTGCACATGGATGCGGTCATCTGTGATGCCGATCTCGCGGCGCAGCTTTTTAAGCTCCGGGCTTGCGTCATCGCTGATCTTATCCTCGCTGATGATGCAGCGGCGAATCTCCGCCGACACCGGACTGAGCGGTACCAGACAGTCAAAAAGGTCATACAGCGGATTCTCTTCCGACTCAGGTCCTGCGCTGCGCACGCGTGCCACATTCTCCAGGAA
>CAVBQH010000016.1:0-12042 GCA_963597485.1 Acutalibacteraceae bacterium | reverse complement strand
ATACAGCCACTCCTCGCAGATTTCCTTGCCGGTGCAGTCGCGCATGGGCTTTTTGATGTAATCGCCCGGACGGTCTGAGAACAGAGCATACACCCAGACAAGGCACTGATCCTTGGGCTGCGTGCGGAACTGCGGCTGGCGATTGATGGTCCAGGACAGCAGCCAGGAAGAATCCTGTGCAGTGACGATTCCGCCGGTGACGACACCGCCGCTGAAGGGATCGCGATGGCAGATGTTCTTGATGTAAGGGATAACCTTGTCGTCCAATGTTGTGACGGTGGCACTCATCCAGTTGGATTGCTCCGGATCGTAGTCGAATTTCTCGGGATGTCCAAAGGACGGATCCTGCAGAGCGATCTTGTGCCACATATCCCAGCCGCCGCCTTCGCGAAGGTCCGGATCAAAGGGAGCAGGAGAGTTCTGGCTTCCCATGGTGGCATTTTCAACGCAGCCGCCGTTGGTGATGAAGACCAGATCGTTTTCCGTGAGCGGAATGGTTTCCTTCTGTCCGCTGCGGATGACATCAATGCCGATGGCGGTCTTTTTATCCGGCTTAATGTCGAAACGGACGTTTTCAACCTTTACGCCATATTCGAAGCTCACGCCAAAGCCTTTCAGGTACTCGATCATCGGAAGGATCATGGACTCATACTGATTGTACTTGGTAAAGCGAAGAGCGGTGAAATCCGGAAGTCCGCCGATATGGTGAATGTATCTTTGCAGATAAATCTTCATCTCCAGTGCGGAGTGCCAGTTCTCGAAGGCGAACATGGTGCGCCAGTACATCCAGAAATTGCTGTTAAATACTTCCTCATCGAAAATCTCGTCGATGCGTTTGTTGTAGAGATCCTCGTTCGGCGTCAGGTACAGCTTCATGATTTCAGCGGTGCCCTTATCGGAAAGACCGAATTTCTTGTCGGTGTGCGCGTCCTCACCGCGATTCTTCGTCGCACGGCAGAGGGAGAAGTTCGGATCCTTTTTGTTCAGCCAGTAATACTCATCGAGAACGCTTACGCCGGGAGTCTCAATGGAAGGGATGGAGTGGAACAGATCCCACATGCACTCAAAGTGGTTGTCAATCTCGCGGCCGCCGCGCATGACGTAACCGACATTGTTGAAATACATGCCGTCGCAGGCACCGCCCGGAACCGCTTCCTTCTCGAGAACGTGTACGTTCTCGCCCTTCATTTGACCGTCGCGCACCAGGTAGCAGGCTGCAGAGAGCGCTGCAAGGCCGGAGCCTACGATGTAGGCGGACTTATGATCAACGCCTTCCGGTTTCAGAGGACGAACAAATGCTTCGTAATTGCCGCTGGAATAATACATACGTGTTACCTCCATAGGTGAAAAATATCAGTCACAATGCCATCTTTGGATGCGGGGCGCGTTGGCCTTGTGCATCCCATGTATTTATCTATGAGGGCAGTATACAAAAGATGACCATTGGTCACAAATGTTTTTTTATAAATAAACCATAAACAATGAATTCTATTTAACCTATTGCTTTAGTAGGTAAACAGAGATATGATACGGCCATTGAACAGGAAAAAGCGATTGGAAGGAGTTTGCCGGATATGCCCGAAATCAGTGAGATCAATATCGAAACTGCCTCGGAGGACATTCAAAAGATTGCGGCGGATCAACTAGCATAGCAAGTATATAAGGAGATTTGATATGAGTCTTTCCATTGAGAGCCGATGTATTCACTTAGAAGATGACAACCGCAGCGCCCGCTATGGGTCAATCAGCTTCCCGATTTATCAGACAGCAACGTTTGCCCACCCGGCGCTGGGGCAAAGCACGGGATATGATTACAGCCGCGTGCAGAATCCCACGCGCGAGCAGCTGGAAAAAACAGTGGCCGCGCTGGAGCAGGGTACGGATGCGGTGGCATTTGCCACCGGCATGGCGTCCATTCTGGCGGTGATGGAGCTGTTTGCCCCCGGCGATCATGTCGTGACGGAGGCGGACCTTTACGGCGGTACGCCGCGCCTGTTCCGCAATGTCAGTGAGCCGCGGGGAATTACGTTTACATCGCTCAACTTCAGCAAAGGGATGACAGAGGCTGGGCAGGCGATCCGCCCGGAGACGAAGGCTTTGTACATTGAGACGCCTACCAATCCGATGATGAACGTCACGGATATTCGTGCGGCGGCCGACCTGGCCCATGCACATGGGGCACTGCTGATCGTGGACAATACGTTCCTTTCTCCCTATCTGCAGAATCCGCTGACACTGGGAGCGGACATTGTCGTTCACAGCGGTACCAAGTACCTGTCCGGCCACAATGATACGCTGGCGGGCTTTGCAGTGGTAAAGGATCCGGAACTGGCCGGGCGTCTTCGGGAGATCAGCAAAACAATCGGTGCGAATCTTTCTCCGTTTGATTCCTGGCTCTTGCTGCGCGGCATCCAGACGCTGGCGGTCCGCATGGACCGTGCGGAGGAAAACGCCATGACTCTGGCTAAGTGGCTGCAGCAGCAGCCGCAGGTTATGAGGGTCATTTTTCCGGGGTTGCCGGAGCACCCCGGCCATGAGCTGATGAAGCGTCAGGCCCGGGGCTTTGGCGCGATGCTGAGTTTTGAGGTGCGGGAAAAGGCCTATGTGTCTGCCATTCTGGAAAACGTGAAGCTGATTCGTTTTGCGGAGAGTCTGGGAGGAACGGAGAGCCTTCTTACCTATCCGATTACCCAGACCCATGCGGATGTGCCGCCGGAGGTGCTGGCGGCCAATGGACTGACCGATCGGATCTTGCGCTTCTCGGTTGGAATTGAAAATGTGAACGATCTGATCGATGATTTGGCACAGGCATTTGCCGGGCTGTAATGGCGAGAGAAGCAGGCGTAGTACCATTAGGAAAACTCTGATTTAAGCGTTTTTTAATTTTGATCGTGGATTTGCTGAAAACGGAAGGCTTACGCTGGAATACTGCAGGAGTGAAACCATCCTGTTTGCCAATATTGTGCAGCTAATCCAACGGTTACAACGGGAGATGATTCATGAGTGAACGCAACCTGAATTTTGATGCGGTACCGGATCGACACGGTACCAAGTGTTTAAAATATGATTTTGCCGTCCAGCGCGGACGTCCGGCGGATGTGCTGCCTTTGTGGGTGGCAGATATGGATTTTAAGGTATCGTCGTATATTGAAGATGCTCTCGTCCGCCAGGCGCAGCACGCGATCTACGGATATACCGAGTCAGACGATTCGTATTTTGCGGCGGTGCAGCAGTGGATGCTCCGTCATCATAGCTGGCAGGTGGAACCTGAGTGGTTGCAGAAAACGCCGGGCGTGGTGTTCGCCATTGCAGTTGCAGTGAAGGCCTTTACAAAGCCTGGAGATGCTGTGCTTATTCAGCAGCCGGTGTATTATCCGTTCAGTGAGGTCATCACGGACAACGGACGCAGGCTCGTCTCCAGCGATTTGGTGTTGAATGAAGAGACGGGGCACTATGAAATTGATTTTGTGGATTTTGAAAGGAAGATCACGGAGAATGATGTCAAGCTCTTCTTATTGTGCAGTCCGCACAACCCTGTAGGGCGTGTGTGGAGCCGTAAGGAGCTCCTGCAGCTGGGGGACATTTGCCGGCGGCATGGTGTGATCGTGTTCAGCGATGAGATTCACGCGGATTTTGTGTGGAAGGGGAGCCATCAGGTTTTTGCGGAAGCGGATCCTGCCTTTTCTGTATTTACCGTTACGGCCACGGCACCCAGCAAGACCTTCAATATTGCGGGCCTTCAGGTTTCCAATATCTTCATCGCAGATGCCGGGCTGCGGGAGATCTTTTGTCATGAATATAATGCCAGCGGCTACAGTCAGTTAAATGCCGCAGGACTCATCGCGGCGGAGGCTGCCTATCGCGACGGCGAGACCTGGTACAACGCGGCAAAAGACTACATTCAGGATAATATCGCTTACATGCGCCGGTTTATTCAGACACGCTTGCCGCAGCTGCGCATGATCGAACCGGAAGGAACTTATCTTGTCTGGGTGGATTTTCGTCGACTGGGGCTGGACAATACGGCACTGGAGGACCTTATTCTGAACAAAGCAGGGCTCTGGCTGGACAGCGGCGCTATTTTCGGTGCCGTGGGAGAGGGCTTTCAGCGTTTCAATGTGGCCTGCCCCCGGGCTACGCTGACAAAGGCACTGGAGCAGCTGGCAGCCGTTCAGTAACTTATTGGTTTGGCACATTCACATGTCTGAAGATGCGCATCACGCAGTATTTATAGAGAAACAGTTATTGATGTGATATTCTTAATCTCGAGGCTACCATAAAACGGTAGGCGGTTGCCCTTCTGAATTGCAGGAGGGACTGTGAACCCTCCTGCAACACGCTTTCACAGCGTTCCGAAAGGAATGTATGAAACGAAAGGAGGGCTTGCGTATGAACTATGTGACGTATTCGGACTTGTTCCAATTCGTAGTAGCTCTGGCAGCTGTAGCCACGCTTGCGTGGTATATAGGCACAAAAAAATAACCGCCCACTGCCCAAGTCTGCGGTTATTTTTTAACTAACAACTGGGCAACCGTCTATCGGTAGCCTTTTCTATTTCTATTTTACACGGTGCAGGACATAATGCAAGTGCGGTTATTGCCATGGCAGGCCGCTGGTATTACCTGCAAAGCAGAAAGGGCAAAGCAGGACAAATTCTCTGCGGAGAGACTACCGCTTTGCTACGAGTGATCAAAGTAAGAATGGGAAAGCACAGATGGGGAGATTCATCTGTACTGAGTAGTTGTTGACATTATGAGAGGAAAGTTTTACATTCTCATTGAGCGAAGGGTGGGCCCGGGATCGGTTTTGGACGTTAGAGAAGGTGGCCTTTTGAGGTAGGGATTTACTCGTCCGGTGTAACCTTTCGCCCTTTCATAGATGCATCTATTGTGAAGATAAACCTGACTGAGTAGGGGCGTCCGGTGAATGGACCGGGAGTTGCCGCACAGGTTCGTCGAGTATCCCCTTTGAGGGAGCAGACGATCTCTCGGTCAGGTTTATTGCGTATGTCCGGCGGTCATCCCTTTTGAATTGTTCTAAATTGTTAAAAAAGTGTCACAATTTGTCCTTGCAGGCATATTTTATGGAGGATATAATGGAAGCGCTTACAGCGGTTTTGCCTCAATATAGGTAAAAACTTACAAGACATTTTCTGATTTTCAGAATACAGATGAAGACAACCAACGCATAGGAGGATAAGGGAGATGTCATTCATTGATGGAATCAAGGAACGCGCAAAGAGCGATGTGAAGACGATCGTACTGCCGGAGTCAGAAGACGAGCGCACCATTCGTGCGGCTGCAGAGATTCTCAGCCAGGGCATTGCCAAGCTCATTCTGCTGGGCAATCCGGACAAGATTTATGCAGATGCCAAGAAGTACGGCGTTCACGTAAATGATGCCGTGATCGTAGATCCGCAGAACTGCGGCGACAAGCTGGATGAGTATGCAAACCTTCTCTACGAGCTTCGCAAGAACAAGGGAATGACCCCGGAGAAGGCAAGAGAGACACTCCTTGCAGACTACACGACCTTCGGCGTTGTTATGGTTAAAAATAACGAGGCGGACGGCCTGGTTTCCGGAGCCTGCCATTCTACGGCCAACACACTTCGTCCCGCTCTGCAGATCCTTCGTACGGCACCCGATGCCAAGGAGGTTTCCGGCTTCTTTATCATGGATGTTCCGAACTGCGAGTATGGTCACAACGGCACATTTATCTTTGCTGATGCCGGTCTGAACCAGGATCCCAATCCGGAGCAGTTGGCAGACATCGCACATGCTTCTCACAAGAGCTATCTGCAGCTGGTTGCCGACGACCCGAAGGTTGCTTTCATTTCCCACTCCTCCAAGGGATCTGCCAAGCACCCTCTGGTAGATAAGGTGGTCGAGGCTGTTAACATTGCAAAGGCATCTTATCCGGATATGACCTGCGACGGCGAGCTGCAGGTGGACGCAGCCATCGTTCCTTCCGTTGCAGCCTCCAAGGCACCTGGCAGCGAAGTGGCCGGCCACGCCAACATCCTTGTATTCCCGAACCTGGACTGCGGCAACAATGCATATAAGCTGGTTCAGCGTCTGGCAAAGGCGGATGCATACGGCCCGATGCTGCAGGGAATTGCAAAGCCGGTAAACGATCTCTCCAGAGGATGCTTCTGGCAGGATATCGTTGGCGTTGTGGCTCTGACGGCTGTTCAGGCACAGGCGTAAGAAAAAGTTGAGCAAGGGAGGATCTTTAGGAATGAATATTCTGGTTATTAACTGCGGCAGCTCTTCATTGAAGTTCCAGGTGATCGATACCCAGACCAGCGAGTGCATCGCTAAGGGTATCTGCGAAAGAATCGGTATCGACGGAATCATCACGTATGAAAACCTGCGTGTAAAGAGCGGCAAGATTAAGACAAAGACTGAGATTGAGGATCACAAGAAGGCGATCAGCCTTGTTCTGGATGCTCTGACAGACCGCGGCACGGGCGTCATCAAGACCTTAAGCGAGATCGGCGCTGTTGGACACCGTATTGTGCATGGCGGCGAGAAGTTTACAAAGTCGGTTGTCATTAACGATGAAGTTATCGAAGCAATCCGCAGCGTGTCGGATCTTGCACCGCTTCATAATCCGGCAAACCTGACCGGAATCCTTGCCTGCCAGGCTCTGATGCCGCAGACGCCGATGGTGGCTGTATTCGATACGGCGTTCCATCAGACTATGCCGGCAAAGGCTTACATGTATGCAATTCCGTGGAAATATTACGATCAGTACAAGATCCGCCGCTACGGCTTCCATGGCACCTCCCATGCGTTTGTTTCCAGAGAGGTTGCCAAGTACCTTGGCAAGAAGCCGGAGGAGCTCAAGACCATCGTATGCCACCTCGGAAACGGCGCTTCTGTATCTGCAGTTGAGTACGGAAAGTGCATCGACACATCCATGGGTCTGACTCCCCTGGAAGGACTGATCATGGGAACCCGTTCCGGCGATATCGATCCTGCCGTTGTAGATTACATTGCAGGCAAGGAAGGCATCTCTTCCTATGAGGTTGATCAGATCCTGAATAAGGAGTCCGGCGTATATGCACTGTCCGGAGACCTTTCCTCTGATTTCCGTGATCTGTGGGATGCTCGTCATGCCGGCGATAAGAAGGCGGAGATTGCCCTCGAGGCATGGGCATACCGTGTGGCCAAGTACGTAGGCGCCTATGTTGCAGCCATGAACGGCGTGGATGTTATCTGCTTCACAGCCGGTGTCGGTGAGAACGACTATGAGGCGAGAGCACTGGTATATCATTACCTTACCTATCTTGGCATTGAGTTTGACGAGGAGAAGAATGCAACAACCAGAGGCGTTATTGCAGAGCTTTCCACACCGGAGTCCAAGGTGAAGGTTCTGGTATTCCCGACCAACGAGGAGCTTGCCATTGCCCAGGAGACCTACGAACTCGTAACAGCACAGTAAGGACGAATCTGCTTTGAAGATGTCACGCGGTTGGCACACTTCAGCCGAAGAATATTTCATAAGCAAAAGGGTTGACAACGGTGCTGGACATGCATATAATTTGTAATGCATGTTTGAAGACTACTAAGAGTAAGGAGGTGGTACTGATGTCTATTTGCCCTAAGAACAAATCTTCCAGAAGCCACAGAGATAAGAGAAGAGCGAACTGGAAAATGTCGGCTCCGACTCTTGTTAAGTGCAGCAAGTGTGGCGCGCTGATGATGCCTCACAGAGTCTGCAAGAACTGCGGTTCTTACAATAAGAAAGAGATCATTGCGACTGAGGATTGATGTTCAAACATCATGAAGGCCCGGTGCAGCGGAAGCTGTGCCGGGCCTTTTGCTGTGATGCGGTGGTGCTTCCTGTGTTTTCGGCTGCGGGAGCTACGACATGAAATGGAGTGGTACGATTTTTTGACGAGCAGTGGATTCTCATGTAAGGAGTGGCTTCACCAGCCCAACAATCCCTTTCCACGATGACTTGAATGTGTCCATGCTGCGTGGTACTGTACTATAGTGGCGGTGATCAGGTGAAGACGCACGTCCTTGCCGGTCATGACGCTGATACAGGAAAGACTTCAAACGGAAAGCGAGAGGATATGGCTGAGATCATTCGGGTTGCGGTAGACGCCATGGGGGGCGATTATGCGCCGCAGGAGATTGTAAAGGGTGCCGCAGAGGCGGCGTCTGCAAATGAGGGACTTCAGATTCTCCTCCTGGGAGATGAGAAGCGCATTCAGGAGGAGCTTGGGCAGTACAGCTTCCCCGCGGAGCGCATCACCATTGTACCGACGACAGAGGTCATTGAGATGGCAGAGCCTCCGGTGAATGCCATCAGGACCAAAAAGGACTCCTCCATTGTCCGCGGCATGAAAATGGTGCATGACGGCGAGGCGGATGCGTTTGTAACAGCGGGCTCCACGGGAGCAACGCTGGTCGGCGGTCAGATTATTGTCGGCCGCATCAAGGGCATCGAGCGGCCTCCGCTGGCTCCGCTGATGCCGACGGCAAACGGACCTGTTCTGCTGATTGACTGCGGAGCCAATGTGGATGCAAGGGCTTCTCAGCTGGTGCAGTTCGCTCAAATGGGATCCATCTACATGGAGAACGTGGTGGGTGTGCCAAAGCCCCGCGTTGCTCTGTTTAACATCGGCGCGGAGGAAGAAAAAGGAAATGTACTGGTAAAGGAAACCTATCCGCAGCTGCAGAAGCTTGGCGAGGAAGGTCTCATTCATTTTGTCGGGAACATCGAGGCGAGGGACATCCCGGCCGGGGCTGCGGATGTCGTTGTGTGCGATGCCTTTACCGGCAATGCTATTTTGAAAATGTACGAGGGCGTAGCCTCCGTGCTGCTGGGGGAGATTAAGGGAGCGCTGATGTCGAGCGTACCCGGGAAGGTCGGCGGGCTTTTGATCAAGCCGTCACTGAAATCGGTACTAAAAAAATTCAGCGTCAGCTCCTACGGCGGAGCCCCGCTCCTGGGACTGCGCGGACTTGTTGTGAAGACCCACGGCAATGCCAAGGCGGTCGAGGTGCGGCACTCCATTGAACAGTGCATGGCCTTCCAGAAGGCCGGCATCAATGACCAGTTTAAGGAGAAGATGCATCTCGTGGACCGCACGACAGCGCATGCAACGGTGCAGTAGGACGCGCCGCATGAGCCAAAGAAAAGATAACTATTCGGCAGCCATTTTCGCGGGAAAATGAGTGGATTACAATTATTATGAGGATTGTGGGGCAAAAGCTTTTGACCTCAACATCATTATCATTAATATAGAGTGAATAACCACAGGGAGGAATAACCATGGATGAAGATATGAAGAAGCTGCAGGCAATCATTGCGGATGTATTGAATGTGGATCCGAATGAAATTACAGAGGAGACGACCTTTACGGATGACCTGGGGGCGGATTCCCTGGATCTGTACCAGATCCTTATGGGAATTGAGGAGACCTACGGCGTTACTGTTCCGCAGGAGCTGACGGAGAACATTACCACCGTGGCAGAGGCACTGGAGCTGATCAAGCAGGCAACCGGAGAAGATGACTGAGACTTTACCGGAAAGGATGTGCAATGACAGAGGTTGTGAGACCGGGGACGGAGGAGCTCGAGAAACGGATTGGTTATACCTTCCGCAACCGGTATTTGTTGGAGTGTGCCCTGACACATACATCATACGCAAATGAACAGAAAATCCGCCGGTATGAGGATTATGAGCGGCTGGAGTTCCTGGGCGATGCGGTGCTGGAAATGGTTTCCAGTGAATTTCTTTATGAGAAGTATCCAAGCAAAAAGGAAGGCGAGCTGACGAAGATCCGGGCATCCCTTGTCTGTGAACCGGCGCTTGCTTTCTGCGCAAGAGATCTGGATCTGGAGCAGTTTATCCGCCTTGGCAGAGGCGAAGAATCCTGCGGAGGACGCGGAAAGGATTCCATTACATCGGATGTGATGGAGGCGGTCATCGGCGCGATGTATCTCGACAGCAAGGACGTTGAGATTCCCAGAAGGTTTATCCTTCGATTTATCCTTTCGGATCTGGAAGGGAAGCTCCTTTTTTATGATGCGAAATCCATCCTGCAGGAGCGCTGCCAGAAAAAGGGCAGAGAGATTTCCTACGAGGTAATCGGAGAGGAAGGACCGTGCCACAGCAAGACCTATACGGTTATGGCCTATGTGGACGGAAAGGAAGGCGCGTCGGGGAGCGGCCGCTCGAAGAAGGCGGCAGAGCAGGCGGCGGCCTATCAGGTCCTTTTGAGCATGAAGGGCAGCAAAGACAAGGAAACGAATGTATCTTAAGAGTATTGAAATTCAGGGCTTCAAGTCCTTTGCGAACAAGATCAAATTAGAGTTTCATAATGGCTTCACCGCGATTGTCGGGCCCAATGGCTCCGGCAAATCCAATGTTGCGGACGCCGTTCGCTGGGTGCTGGGTGAGCAGAGGGTCAAGCAGCTGCGCGGCGGCTCCATGCAGGACGTTATTTTCTCCGGAACAGAGCTGCGCAAGCCGCTTTCTTCGGCATATGTTGCCATCACCTTTGATAATTCCGATCACAAGCTTCCGGTGGATTATCAGGAGGTGACGGTGGCAAGGCGTCTGTACCGGAGCGGTGAGAGTGAATACCTCCTGAACAACGTGCAGGTACGTCTGCGCGATGTGCAGGAGCTGTTTTATGATACCGGTATCGGCAAAGAGGGCTATTCCATCATCGGACAGGGCCAGATCGAGAAGATCCTTTCAGACAAGCCGGAGGATCGCAGAGAG
This sequence comes from Acutalibacteraceae bacterium, assembly GCA_963597485.1. Taxonomy (GTDB): domain Bacteria; phylum Bacillota; class Clostridia; order Lachnospirales; family Lachnospiraceae; genus CAG-791. The sequence goes on along the minus strand of CAVBQH010000016.1, from coordinate 1,296 downwards.
TTGTTCGATGAGGCAGCCGGCATTGTCAAATTCAAGCGCCGCAAGGAGACCTCGGTCAAAAAGCTGGAGAATGAGAAGGCCAATCTTGTTCGTGTCAGTGACATTCTGACGGAGCTGGAGCGCCAGGTCGGTCCTTTGGAGAAGCAGTCGGAGAAGGCACAGATCTATCTGCACGCCCATGAGGAGCTGAAGGCACTGGATGTCAACCTGTTCCTGATGCAAAACGGCGAGACCGTTTCCAGACTGGATGAGCTAAAGAGTCAGCTTGCCAACGCAAACGAGGAGCTGGAACGGACTGCTGCGTCCTATGAGGAGTCCAAGGAAAGCTATGCGCGGCTTGGAACCGAGCTTGAGAATCTGGAAAAGGAAGTGGAGGAAACCAGAAACGACATTGCACGCAGCAATGTCATCCGCAACCAGCTGGAAACCCAGATCAAGGTTGCTGAGGAATCCGTTCGTTCCATGACCGGCAATGCGGAGCATTTTCAGACCAGAAAATCCTCTGTGGAGCAGGAGATTGCAGAGAAAAATAACGAACGGGCGGCCATTGCCGGCGAAAAGAGCGGCATAGACGGCGAAATGAACGAGCTTTCGGCCAGCCAGCAGGAGGCGGCTGCTGCGCTTAATGCCGTGCAGGAGCGTGAGACGGCTCTGCGCGATGCTATGGATGAAAAGCGTGCTTTCTTGATGGAAGTTCTGAACAATCGAGGCTCCATTAAGGCACGGATGGCCTCCATGACGACCAAGCATGAGCAGTATGAGCAGCGAAAGGCTGAGCTGACCTCGCGCCTTGTCCGCGCATCGAGCGATGAGGCGGAGCATGACCGGGAGCTGGAGCGCCTTCGCGGCGTTTTTGAGAAGGTTGCGGGGGAAGCGGCAGACCTTGGCGATCGTCAGAAAAAGCTGGAGGAAGAGATTGCTGCCTGCAAGAACAAGCTGACGGCGGAGGAGCGTCTGCGTGCGACGGAGACGGAATACCACAGGGAAAAGTCCAAGCTGGATGCACTGGCCAACCTGACGGAGCGCTACGAGGGCTTCGGCGGCAGCGTCAAGCGCGTGATGGAGCAAAAGGACCGCGAGCCGGGGCTGATCGGCGTTGTGGCGGATTTGGTAAAGACAGAGCCTAAATACGAGACAGCCATTGAGACAGCACTTGGCGGCAGCATTCAGAACGTCGTTACCAATGATGAAGAAACGGCCAAGCGGATGATCAGTCTGCTGAAGCGGGAGCGCGCCGGACGGGCGACCTTCCTTCCGCTGACCGCCATCCGTTCGGTGCAGCCCTTCAATATGATG
>CAVBQH010000015.1:0-11987 GCA_963597485.1 Acutalibacteraceae bacterium | reverse complement strand
CCGCAGGGGAGTGAGAACGTCCCCGAACCGGACACCTCCGCCGGGACCCGTCGCTTGGGTGGCGTCAATACTGGCGCTACTCCAGAATCTCCAGGAGGTCCTCCCGGGAGAAGCTTGCACTGCCGACGCCCTCGCCGCCCAGGATATCACTGGCGAGCTGCGCCTTCTGTTTTTGCAGCTCCACAATCTTCTCCTCAATGGTCCCCTTGGCCACGAGCTTGTACACCGTCACAACGTTCTTCTGCCCGATGCGGTGCGCGCGGTCGCTGGCCTGATCCTCTGCTGCCGTGTTCCACCAGGGATCATAGTGAATGACGCTGTCGGCCCCCACAAGGTTAAGGCCTGTTCCGCCTGCCTTCAGCGAAATCAGGAAGATCGGCACGTCATTTTGGTTAAAGGCCTTTACCAGCTCCAGCCGATCCTCCTTGGCGGTGCTGCCGGTGATCATGTAATAGGGGATATGCTCCTCCTCCAGGCGATGCTGCAGGATTTCCAGCATGGACGTAAACTGGGAGAACAGAAGCGTTTTATGGCCTCCGTCCATCAGGCTGTGCAGCAGCTCCATGCACAGCTCGGTCTTGGCCGATTCACCGTCGTAGTTGGTGTAGCACAGTGACGGATCACAGCACAGCTGCCGGATTCGCATCAACTCCGCCAGTATTTCGATCTTGCCTCTGCGGAAGTCATTCTCATCCTGCTTTTCCAGATCCTTCCGGATCCGCAGCACCTGCGCGTCGTAAAGCTTTTGCTGCTTGCCGCTCATTCCGGCAAAGCGAATCTCCTCCAGCTTGTCCGGAAGATCCTTTAATACATCCTTTTTCTTCCGCCGCAGGATGAATGGCGCGATCATCCGATGCAGTCTCTCCAGTGCCTCCTGATCCTCATTCTTGACGATCGGCACCTCCATCTGCACCCGGAAATTCTCATAGGCAAAAAGAAAGCCCGGCATCAGATAATCAAAAATGGACCACAGCTCGGAAAGCCGGTTTTCAATCGGTGTGCCCGTCAGTGCAAACCGTGTAATCGCCTGCACCAGCTTCACGGACTTCGCCGCTGCTGTCGTATGTGTCTTGATGTACTGTGCCTCATCAATGATCTCAAACCGGAACTGATGCCCGTCATACTCTGCGATATCGCGCTTGAGAAGATCGTAAGAGGTGATGAGAAGATCGTTTTCCTCTGCATGAGCAATGAGCTCTGCACGGGCCAGCGCATTTCCTGTCACCGCAGCTGCCTTCAGCGACGGCGCAAAGCGGTGGGCCTCCTCCAGCCAGTTGTAGACCAGTGACGCCGGGCAGATGACGAGCGCTGTTCGCGCCCTGCCCTCAATGTCGGCCTCTTCCTGTCGAACGGCCTCCAGCATCGTCAGCACCTGCAGCGTCTTGCCCAGTCCCATTTCATCGGCAAGAATTCCGCCAAAGCCGTAGTGATCTACGGTGCGAAGCCACCGGTACCCTTCCTTCTGGTAGGGACGCAGTGTTTTTTTCAGGTGAGCGGGGACCTCATAGTCCGAATCCGCCACGGTTTTGAATTCCTTGATCAGCTCCTTAAAGTGGCGGTCCCGGTCTGAATAGAGACCCTCCTGGTTCTCGAGCATCTTGTCCAGATAGAGTGCGCGATATGCCGGAATGTGCATCTTGCCCTTTGTAACTTCCTTCACCGACAGATGCAGATCCTCCATCAACTGCAGAAGCTGACGAATGGCTTCGTTTTCCTCAAGCTTTAAAAAGTCACCGTTTTTAAGAACAACAAAGCGGCGCTTCTTCTGATACTGGTACAGGACATCCAGCATCTCATCCTCCGAAAGCTCTCTTGACGTAACCGAGAGATCCAGAAGATTATTCTCCAACGAGACGCCCATATCGAAGCTGACATGACGTCGCAGTCCCAGCCTCCGAAAGCGCTCCGTCATACGAATCTGGCAAAGCGGAAGCTCCCCAAGCTCATCCAGGCCATGCTCCAGAAGATCAAAGACCTGCTCCGCGCTTTTATCCACGAAGAACAGCTTCAGCGAGTGATCAAACTTCGGAAAATACTTCAGAACCGTCTGCACGATTCGCCGCTCGGCCTGCTCATCGCGGTACTTTTCATAGTACGGCCTCATCGCGCCGTCGGCCACGTCGCTGACAGAGAAAATCTCCGCTCCGTACGCTGCCTCTGCGCGGCACAAAATAGAGCCGCTCTCCAGATCCAGATAAATGGTAAAGGATGGCTCCGGCGGCAGGTAAGAAAAAACCCTCTCCGTCCCCGTCTCTGTTATGTTCGCAATCTGCCGCAGCTGCGGCAATGACTTATGGTAAAAATCTGCCAGCTTGTACCGTCCCACGCGAAGGCTCACACTACCACTGCTGCCGGCTGTCTCCAGGACCGGCTGAATGCGTGCCAGCTCCTCCTGACTCATGCAGTTCAGATGTGTGCCCTCTATCCAGCAGCCGCTGCGGACTCCCCTATAGATTTTCGGTATGCTTCCCTCTACTACAACGCCTTCGAAGGACTCCCCGTTCCCATCCGTGTCCGGCCGAATGGTAAGCGACGGGACAAAGGCCTTATCGCGAAGCGTCAGATGTTCTTTCCCGCGGTAATCCCACGTACGGTAATTAACCTCCAGCAGCCGTCCCTTCGACATCTCCAGTAAGCGATCCAGACGCCTTCCATCCAGCACCAGACTATCCGTCAAATCCGGCATAACACGTCCGGCAAAATACCGTGAAAGCCTGGATTGTTCCTCCTTGAACTCCTCTGTAAAAAACTGATACCAGCTCTTCGAATCCCCGGTCAGATCATTTTCCGACAAAAGGAGTGTGGTTTTGGCGGAAAACACCATTTTCCGCCCCTGCTGCATGTTGGTGTAAAACTCCCGCAGGCTTTTGATCTTATACAGTCTTCCGGTTCCAACGCGAAAGCACAAACGAAGGCACCCATCGTCTCGGATTTCAAGAAACGGCTCGAAATTCAGTGCCTCATGCGCCAGGCCCTCCTTCGCATCATAAACGGCACCGGCCTGGGCGCCCAGAGCCTGCATCAGCCGCTGGGCGCCGGAGGTCGTCGCGTCAATGTCCGTATGTGACTTCAGGTACTCCTCCAGCAAAAGAATTCCTGCCACACCATGCTCACACACATCGAGCTGATCTCCGATCCAATTTCCGCTGCTGCATCCCCAGTTGCCGCAGCGCGACCACAAAAGCTCATCCTGGCCAAAGCACATATCCACGCGAAAGGATGGCATAAAAAAGGAATGTCTGGCATCACTCTCACAGGTAAGCGCCAGACTGCCAACAATCTGCTCCGGATCGAATCCGTCCAGATCCATGTTATATTGTTCCTTGAGGGGCGCCACTTCAAATCGGGCAATATGAACCTTTTCCCTTTTCACCAGGCTTTTGGCCTTGCGAAGTGTCTCCGGCGAATAAAACAGTCCCTCTTTAATCCGATCCATATGGAAAAAGCTGTATTCCGAAAGATCCTGCAGGTCCGCAGGTGCCTGCCTGGACTCCTCTGCCGCCTCCTTCTGCTCCCTCCGGCGATCCCCCAAAAGGGCCTGCAGCTCCGGACTGACCTTGCTCAGATCCGGGACGGCCGTGGTGCGCTTTTCTACTGTTTTATTCCCCTCTCTTTTGTGTTGACCGCCTTGGTCATTATTCGTGACTAACTTCTTCCTCATGCTCTCCCCGCTGCAGCTCCTGCAGTCCTGCCGCATTACAAGGTTCCCCAATGTAGATGCATCTAAATCGTCGTGCTTATCGATCATGTACCTTCTGCGTATCAAACAGGAGGTTAGCCAGCTCCCCTTCCTTCTTGGCAACAACGTGCAGGCCGGTATCATCAAAGGGCTCCAACGTAAGCTCTCCCGTAGCTCCGTCAAGGAGCTGGCCGCAGCGGTGAATCATCTCCGGAATCAGCGACTTCGGCGCCGCATCAATCGGGTGTGAGAGGAGCAGTGAATCCCACTCCTTCTCACGCTTTTGCAGCTGGATCAGGCTCTTCTGAAACGCCTCCACCGTCAGGCTGGATTCAAAATGAAGATAGGTAATCCAGTGACACGCGTCTCCTGTGAGCAGCAGCCGGTCCGGTTTGATCAGCATCGCCATGGTTCTGGCCGTATGTCCCGGGCAGCAGATGGCTTCCACGCAGACACCTCCGCCAAGGTCGAATACCGCTCCGTCCTCCAGATCCAGAAGGCGAATGTCGCGGATTCTCGTAACCGCTTCCGGGTGATCTCCAAAGCCATGCTCCCTGGCAATGCTTTCCCCCTTGGCCTCCGTATAGTGAATCGCCGTCGGAATCCTCTCCTCCCGGTTCAGGAAGACTTCTTCAAAGCGGTACATTCCGCCGCAGTGATCATAATGTCCGTGCGTCAGCACAACCGTCAGAGGGAGACTGGTCAGCGTCCTTACGTATTCTGCAATATTGCCGACGCCGCACCCGGCATCAATCAAAAGTGCGCGGTCCGGTCCCTCTACCAGATACATAAACTCCTGGATCACACCGCGAATCCGGGTGACATGGTCTGACACCTTCTCCGAGGTAAAGTATAGCTCCTGCCCCATTGTATTCCTTCCCTTCGTAATCAGCGGCCCGGATGGAGCACTGCTCGATCAGGGCCGCTTGGTAAACATGGTTCCTATTATAATACCATCTGGTGCATCACTCGAATTCCGGTACGTAAACAATCGTCCGGTAGGCCGGCTGCTGGTAAACTGAGCCGCCAAGGCCCGTCACGTCGTCGCTGCTGTAATGATACAGCCAGTCTGTCGAGATATCATCCTCCTGATCAAGGAAGGAGTTGTAGTCATCCTCGCTTTCAAACTGCAGGGATACGGCCGAACCGCCGTTCTCAAAGGAACTGGTAATTCCATCACGATATGCAGCGGCAAAATCCTCTTCCTCCGCAACAAACTCATCGTTGACCACATGGTAATCCGCATCAAAGGATACACTCTCCGGAACATCAAAGTAATCTGTAAAATAGGTAGTGACCGGAGAATATGCATCGGTGACCCAGGTACGCGGCACATTCAATGCACCATAATACCGGCAGCCGTCCGCTTCCGAGTCTTCCCGCGGGACATCCGCGGTAAGATCCACATCATACCATTCGCCGTCGATATTCACCGCATTCCATGCGTGACCGTCGTCAAAGGTTTCCTCATCTCCATAGCAGGTCAGCGATACACACGGCAAATCGAGGCCGTCACACAGGTATTGGAACGCGGCACTGATTCCCACACACTTCGCTCTGCCTTCAATCAACGTCCCATACACAGAATCACAGAAATCGGTCGTATCATCATAAACGGTACTGTCTGCCAGATAGTCATACACATACAGCTCTTTATCATAATCCGACATTCCGCTGGTCTGCTTCTGGAGCGTACTCAGAATCCCCTGGCACTGATTCATGTAAGCGTCATAGGAAGTCTGATCCATCCGGTACGTAAGCTCACACCCGGCAATTTCATCTTCCGCTCCCTTATACCGGAAAAAGCTAATTTCACCGGAATCCAGCTGAAACTGCTCGGGGCATTCATACAGAAAGGCCATCAGGAGCGCATATACATCCTTTTTATTCTCATCCGCAATCGGATGCGGAAACACGGCCTCTTCCTCGAAATTGCTCACTGCGTTGTACAGCGCCAGAAAGTTGTCCATCATATCGGAATCCATCTGGCTGATGAAATAGTAACTGTCAAAGCTGTCTGCATTCGCAGTGCTATCTTCTGTAGCAGTTCCTACTCCGCCTGCGCTGTTTTGCTCCGATGATGAGCCGGTCTGCTCCGCTTCATCATCGGAGCACCCGAACAGCCAAACCATTCCAAGCACCATCACGACGACTATTGTAATAATAATCCGTCTGATAATGTGTCTGCCGCCCTTTTCTTTTTTCTGCTTTTCCTTCGACATATACGCTCCTCGTTGTCTCTATTGCTTCCTATTATCCCCGTGTTATCGCAACTGTCCGGAGTTGCAACAGTACAGACGTATTATGTTATATATTTATAGGAAAGTCTACACGCGCCGCACCACGAGCCATGACTCCGGCGGATCGCACGGATTGGCAAAGGAAATCGCCGCTTCGCAGCGCAATTCCGGTGATGGAACGTTGTAATCAGCGTTTCTCTGACTTACGGCAGCGGAATCTTCGCGATGTCTGATGTCTGCGCAAAGGATAGGGTAAAAGCTATGGATTATATCTGTCACTACAGGTCTCCCCTCGGCGGTATCACACTCGCAAGCGATGGTATAAGCCTGATCGGCCTGTGGTTTGACGGGCAGAAATATTATGGAGAAACGCTGGGGATGGAAATCATTGAAGAGCCCCTCCCCGTTTTAGAAGAAACCATGCGATGGCTCGACATCTATTTCACTGGAAAGGCTCCCGCCTTCACTCCGCCGCTCTCCATGCGTACAACACCATCTCACTCATCATTCCCTGCCACCGCGTCATCGGTGCAGACGGCAGCCTGAGAGGATATGCCGGAGGCATTGACCGGAAGCGGCAGTTGCTTGCCATGGAGAAATGCTGCCAGTCTCCAATCTTTTCGAATCAAGTCACGTGAAGGAGCTCTGTGTTAATCCAGAGTGATTAGTTTTTTGTTGTCTGCAGAGATACTGGAATCACTGGAATCGCACCATACCTTGTACACCTTTTCAGATGCTACATAAATAACAGTCCCCGAAGTAACCTGACCTTTTAGTCCGGAAATTTCACTGTTCTCATTCACATTGATGACGTGATTCACATCAATCTCAACCAGCTCATTGTTGGAGCGATCTTCTGGGTTTAAGTACTTCCCGCTGACTTTTTTGGAGTCTTCACTTCTCCACACATAGTACTTGGTACTGCCATCGGAAGCCTTGTAGCTATAAACTTTCCCGCGTTCCAAATATTCATTTTCAGCGGGATACGCAATCGCCTTCTCCGCCATCGTCTGTTTCACAGTATTCGAATCCACCGAACCACCGGAACCATCTTCGTAATGCAGAATAACTTTTTCATTCGTGTATTCGACCCAGGCGGTACCTCCTGCCTTAGGCGCTCCTACAACTTCGCCATAGTTTCCCTCCAGATTATTCTGCATCTGTGCATTCTGCCAGTTATCCTGCGTTTGCTTGAGAGTGACTGCTCCGAACCGATCTTTGCCACTGATCGTTTCACTGGGCTCTGTAATGGCCAAGGTCATGACCTCTGCATATTGAGATCGGATATTAGCAGCATCGGTAGCTTCACGGCTTTTCTCCAGCTGACTTACAAACACTGGAATAGAGATGGCAACCAACACTCCAATAATGGCAACGACTACCAGAAGCTCTGCCAGGGTGAAGCCATGTTCTCTTTTCTTCTCTATTTCCCTCACCTCCTACATTCAAAAGGTTTTAACACGAGTATAACAGTGATTGTCATTACGTGCCATGATAATCACGAACGCTTTCGTGTATACCTGCACATCGGATAATTGCTGCAACCCATAAATTTTTTAGGTTTTAGGCGTTGAACCACAGCCCCAAAAATCAGAAGTACAATGATTGCTTGCATATACTGATTCTGTAACAACGAATCCCAAATATACATCACACTCACCCATCACAGCAGTTATGAAAAAATCGATGCTCTAGCTAGCGTCTGAACAGTAACAACTAATTAACCTTCCGGTAAATCGTCTTTCCGTTATCAGCCATCGTGATTCTCGAGTATTCACTTGATTTTTTGCCCACGGCCAGCTGCTGTGTGCAGGCCTCATCATAGTACCATGTGCCCGGAAAATCATATCCGTTAGCATCCTTCAGATTTGCCAGGGTGATCTTTCGGAGATTTGGCGTGTTCGCAAACGTATCATAAGCTGTTTTGACGAGATCCACGTTCAGCATATCTATTTCTTCCAAATTGGTCAGTCCATTAAAGAACCCGACCGAACTACCATCCTTAAACGAACTGCCACTCTGGAAAACGATCTTCTTGACCTTTTCCTTATCAACGCCATTCCACGTTGCTGTAGTCACATTTGCATCTGAAATGTAGAACGTATCATCGTAAAGACCCTGATTATGGTAGGAAATATTGCCCGTCGATGATGTAAACTCAATCACGGCGTGCTTTTCGTTATTCTTGAAATAAACATTCGCGAAGCCATTGGCAACGGGCTCACCGATTGTTTCTGCCGGAAAATCAAATGACTTCTGCCAGCGATCAACCTTCTGCTTCAGGCTGACCTTTTCAATCCCACCGTCTTCCCCGGCGGTCACTTTCGCCATCACCACGGCATAAGCCGATCTAATGTTGGCAGCATCCGTTGCCTCTCTCGCTCTCTCCAGCTGCCCTGTAAAAATCGGTATCGCCACGGCCACCAGTACTCCAATAATGGCAACGACCACCAAAAGCTCGGCCAGGGTAAAGCCATTTTCCCTTTTCTTCTCCATCCCCCTCACCTCCTACATTCAAAAGACACCAATACGTGTATAACAATGACTGCCATTACGCACCATAATAAATAGGTTGGACACGAACATCTGCATCTATGTGATCAGAATCATATATTGTTGCCTTCGTTTCGTCCCAGCTGCCAGAAGGCCACTGCACTTGCTGCCGCTACATTCAGCGAATCCACGCCGTGAGACATCGGAATCTTGACCGTATAGTCACAGGCCGCAATTGTCTCCCGGGTCAGTCCGTCGCCCTCATTGCCGAGCACCAGTGCCAGCTTCTCCTCCGCCAGGAGCCCTGGATCGTCGATTGCCACCGTATCATGCTGCAACGCCAGAGCCGCCGTGCAAAATCCCATTCGGTGCAGGCAATCCATTCCCTTTTCCGGCCAGTCCGGCATGTCCCTTTGAATCTCCATGTCGTCCTGCCTTCGATCCGGCACTTCTCCTTGCTCATTCCCCTTCTGTTCCGTCGCAGTCCCAATATACGTCCACGGCACCTGGAATACCGTCCCCACGCTGACGCGAATGGCTCTTCGGTACAACGGATCCGCACAGGCCGGTGTCAACAGGACCGCATCCATATTCAGCGCCGCTGCAGAGCGGATGATAGCACCCATGTTGGTCGGGTTCTCGATATTTTCCAGAACGGCAATCCGTCTTGCGTATCGGCAGATCGTCTCAGGAGCAGGAAGCGCTTTCCGGCGAAAGGCGCACAAGATCCCCCGTGTCAGATGGTACCCGGTAAGCCGAATCAGGACATCCAGATCTGCGGTATAAACCGGAATCATCTCCGCCTTCTCCTCGCAGCAGCGAAGAATCTCCGCTCCCTCGGTCTCCAGGAACCGGGTCTCGATCAGAACCGATACCGGCTCATAACCTGCCTGAAGCGCCCGTTCAATGACGGTACGGCTTTCCCCGATAAAAAGTCCCGGCGCCGGCTCGTAAAAATGCCGAAGCTGGTTTTCATTCAGATGCGTATATAGGGCCAGCTCCGGCAACTCCAGGTCGGTTATTTTTTCAATTGTGATCATACGTTTCACCTATCTAAAAACCATATGATACCTAGTCCTCTTATCTTCAGATATACTAACACATAGGTAAATGTTTATCACGCTACAGGGTTAAGTCGAAAATGTACATGTCCCTCCCTACTGTAATGATAAATCCATCTCCCATCAATTATCAGAACCTGGGCTAAATGCGTGATGTGTTGATATTACGCATTTAATTCGCTAATATACACACATATGGAGGTGATCTTATGTCTAAGGTTAGTACAAATATCAGCCTGGATGCAGATTTGAAGAAAGCCAGTCAAGAACTCTATGCGGATCTCGGATTAGACCTGACTACCGCAGTGACCATTTTTCTTAAACAATCTCTTCGTGTTCAGGGGTTGCCGTTTGCTGTTGTGAGAGAAACGCCAAATGATGAAACGAAAGCGGCCATAAACGAATATCAGGAAATGAAGAACAATCCTCAAAAATATAAGAGATATTCTTCATTTCAAGATTTGATGGACGAGGTGCTGACAGGTGCTTGAGATTGTTTCATCTATTTATGCCGAATTCGGTTTATCCAATCAATGAACTGTATAAAGTGAGTTCTTTCTTGAAGACCCTGAAAAATTTTATCCGGCATCGCACCATACACAAGAACAACCTCTGGCTTCAATTCATCAAGCATAGCAATAAGACCTTCTCGAAAATATCGCTTTGCCTCTGCTGTATTAATTTGGCCATAAGTCCCAATAGAAACAATGCTGTGTTTGTCGACGCCTTGAAAGGCAATTTTTTCTCCAAGGAAACTATCCGTATATGTTCTTTCATCTCTCCATCGTATATTAGGAATCACATAAATTCCCTGTTGCCCTAGATTAATAGTTTCCCAATACGCCGGACTATAGCGGTCCGGCGACGGGATTGACATTTTTCCGCGGACGGCCGCGCGGACGTTTCGGTTTCAAGTTTTCCGGATCCTTCGGCTTTGGCTTTCGGCCACGTTTTTTCGGCTCCGGCTTCGGTACCGGTTTAGATAAGCCAAGTGCCTCCAACTCTTCAAAAACAGTCTGAAGAGTATGGACCCAACAGCCATCATCCGTTGCCGGTTCTGCCGGTGCATCGGTGCGTCTCCATGCCGAAGATAGGTCGTCCATCAGCTCTGCATAAGACATGTTGTCCAACAAGCCTGCCGCTTCAGCTTTTTTGAGAATCCGGCATGTAGCTACTGTTGACAGGAAGTTAATGAATTCGCTTCCTATCACAGAGAAATCTCCTTGTACATCCGTGCGATCGAGGCATTCATCGCTCTTGTATCTGTTGAACACAAGCTCAAGAAGCCATCTGTCTTCGTAGCACTGATACGCTGTCTTAGGAGGAAGATCCTGGTCCGATTCAAGAACGATCACACCGAACACTTTCTGCTTAGCAGCATATTTTTCCAGAGAGAAGGTATCTTTTCTCTTTGCGTTCGCAAGATAGGAAGCCTCTTCATTGGCGGCCTTTCTGGCGTCCTTGAAAGAATACAGGAAGCGGCCGCCCTTGATTTGCTTCTTCTTGTAAACAACCTTTGCATCAATCCCTTCCAGCACTCCTTCAAAGGAGAGCATGTCGTTATCCGCTATGCGGACATCGTTGCGCTTGATCGGAGTAAGGAAGTGAAGCTCTGGACGTGCTGCCAGTTCTTCCTTGATCTTGCTGGGAGGAAAGCCTTTGTCTGCAACAATGATTCCCTTGCGGATGTCGTTGTCACGGATAAAGGAAGGATAAGAGCTTGCATCAATGCTGTTGCCCGGGAATACCTGAGCACACACCGGCTCCATCCGTTCGATATCGTAAGCGTACAGGACAGAAACCTCGCAGCATCCGCGAACCCTGGCTTTCCGGGAGAATGCAGAGAGATCATTCACCTTGCTGTTGTCCTGTTTAAGCGTTCCATCAATGGCGATATGGTGGTCCGCTGCTGTTTTTTCAAGGCGCAGCTGGTAAAAGCGCTTGCGCTTGTTTCCGTCCATACCGATGCGTTGGAAAAGATCGGTAATCGAATTCTTCGACAGTGCCGCACCAGGATAATCCCTGCATACAAAAGTGCGGTTGTAATGCGTAGCCATCCGGTTTGAAGCGATGGAAGGCTTGATTACACGAAGAGTCGCAATCGACATCATGGCGTATACATCGGATGGATCATATACATCCAGGAGGTCATGAAAGATGTCATTGGTAACAGACTTCACCAAGGCAGAAGCTCCGTAAGAGAGCATGTCCGGAGAAGCAGCTGCCTTTTTCTCATCATCGATGGGAACATATTTCCCGTCAATGATGTGACCGATCACTTTTCCGTTATGAGGCTGCGGATTTCCGCCCGCTACATAACGAGTGGTACCACGCTGGCGGACGGCATAACGTTTCGGACTATTGGAGCCGTTGTCATCTACGATGGTATTAACAGGCCTCGGAACGGCCCGGATTTCTGCAGGAACAGCCATAAGAATCGTCTCCTTTATATAGTCCTATTATATCACAACAGGACTATATAAGAAAGCTTTTCTTGTACTGTTTTACAAAAAT
>CAVBQH010000014.1:0-5861 GCA_963597485.1 Acutalibacteraceae bacterium | reverse complement strand
TATACCGGGAGGCCCAGCGTATGCTGACGCTGATTGAAGACATCATCCAGTTGTCCCGCCTGGATGAGGGGCGGCTGGAGCAGTCAGAGGAGCTGGTGGATCTGTTCGAGCTTTCGCACGACATTGTCAGCCGGCTGGGAAACAAGGCGACGGACTGCGGCGTGCACGTGGAGCTGACGGGAGAATCCTGCAGCATATACGGCGTGCGGCGGCTGTTGGATGAGATGATTTACAATCTGACGGAGAATGCCATTAAATACAACCACAGGGGAGGGCGCGTGACGCTCTGGGTTGGAAAGCTTATGAACACGCCGGAGGTAATTGTCACGGATAACGGCATTGGTATTGCTAAGGACCAGCAGGATCGGATTTTTGAGCGCTTCTATCGTGTGGATAAAAGCCGCTCCAAGGAGACCGGGGGGACAGGACTGGGACTTTCCATTGTCAAACATGGTGCGGAGCTCTCACACGCAGACATTAAGGTGACCTCGGAGCTTGGAAAAGGAACGCGGATGGAGCTTGTGTTCCATGATACAAAGGGTGAAGGGAGCGAAACGCTGGCGCAAGCGCAGACGCAGGAGGGATGAGATTTCGGTTGGACCGGATATAACCGGATAAATAGAAAGCGACGGACAATGAGAACGAGTACGGCCGTACTCGCAGTTAAGAAGACGTAAAGACCGCAGAGGCCGTTACGTCTTTTTTACATACTTTACACGGATTTTACGAAAAGCCGACATGGATTTAACGCGGATTTTATATGATACCTTCGGGTAAGAAGAAAATCAGGGAATAAAAAAAGGAGAGATCATATGTCGGATCTTGTAACAACACTGTTCGGACTGTTGGGCGGATTGGCGGTATTTCTGTATGGAATGAACCAGATGAGCGAATCTCTGCAGAAGGCGGCCGGGGAGAAGATGCGCAGCATTCTTGGATTTCTCACCAAGAATCCGCTGATGGGCGCCCTGGCGGGAGCGTTGGTAACGGCGGTTCTGCAGTCATCGAGCGCCACAACGGTCATGGTGATCGGCTTTGTCAGCGCGGGCCTTATGGGGCTGCCGCAGGCAATTTCGGTCATCTTCGGTGCGAACATCGGTACCACGATGACGGCCCAGCTCATTGCCTTTGATATCGGTGATTATATTTATCCCATCCTGTTCATCGGGTTTCTTGTTCAGTTTCTGTCCAAAAACGAGAAGGTAAAGAATGTTGCTATGGTGTTCTTCTCCTTTGGCCTTTTGTTTGAAGGAATTCAGATCATGTCATCGGTCATGGAACCCCTGGCAGAGAGCCCGATCTTTACCGAATTGATGGGAAAGGTTCGTGATGTTCCGCTCCTTGGCGTTTTACTGGGGCTGTGCATGACGCTGGTTGTACAGTCGTCTTCAGCGACCATTGCGGTACTTCAGAGCTTTGCTGCGCAGGCGGGGCCTGACGGTGTATCCAGTGTGATCGGGCTTACCGGAGCGATTCCGATCCTGCTGGGAGACAACATCGGAACTACCATTACGGCCCTTCTTGCATCAGTGGGACAGAGCAAGGATGCCAAGCGGACCGCGGTAGCCCATTCCTGCTTCAATATTACCGGCTCTGCAGTATTCATTTTCCTGATCCCGTGGTTTGCGAAATTTGTGGAATGGATTTCTCCGAAGGGCCCGGAGGTGGAGGTGATTTCCCGGCAAATAGCGAATGCGCACACCACATTCAATGTTGTCTGCACCCTTGTGTGGCTGCCGATGATTGCCCTGATGGTGAAAATCGTCTGCCGCATTGTGCCGGATCGTCCGGTTCTCGGAGCTTCTGCTGAGCAGGAGGGACATCCGATGTATCTGGATCTTCGTATGGTGGCTCAGCCGGAAGCTGCGCTTATTCTGGTTTCAAGAGAGATTGATCGCTGTATTCGGAATGCGAAGACATTGATTCCGGATATGCGTGCAACGATCCTTGAAAACCTTGAAGGTGACACGGATCCGGCCAGGGAGCGAAAGACAGAATCGGTATTTTATCAGACGTATAAGGGCTGCAAAGCGGTGCAGGAAAGTGTGATTTCCTATATTACAGAGCTCTTCACCAGCGGTTCCCTTACGGCGGATCAGGCGGATCAGGCCTCCAGCTTTTTAGCCGTCATTACCAATGTGGACCGCATATCAGATCGCTGCAGTGATATCGTGACAGCAATTTCAACACTGCATAAAGACGGCAAAAAGCTATCCAAGGAAGCAGTCGGTGAGGTGGAGAAGTGCTTTGCGGCTGCAGGCGGGCTGTATGAGCTGGCAACCGAGCTTCTGTATGAGCAGGAATCTTCCAAGACGGATCCGTCCCAGATTAAAAAGGCCAGGAATAAGCTCCATAAGGTGGTGCGTCAGTTCAATAAAGCACACCTAAAGCGCATCGAAAGCGGCAAGTGCACGAAGGAAATGACGGGGATCTATTCTGAGCTTTTGTACAATGTGGATCGTATTGCGGATAACTGTGTGGGGATATCGGAGGAAGCGATCGATCACGCAGGGAGCCTTCAGATTGCGTCACTTGCCGGCGAGTAAGCTGAAATGGATCCGATGCTGAAAGTTTAACTTGACGTTCTGCACGCAGGAATGTAAGGTTGAAAATATGAAAAGGGAGTAGCTGCCTGATCGCTGCGAGGCTCCATCGTATGTGGGATGATTTATTCCGAGGCGATGTATCGGAAGTGTCAGATACGAATGGAGAAGCGAGGAGATCAGGATCCGGTGTCGTCAATACACGGCCAAGGCCCGGTGCCGGAACAGAGGAGAGCTTGTGAATTCTGGCGGCAAGACTTTTATTGCAGATGACTGCGATAAAGGTCTTGCCGCTTTTACATTGCAGGAATGCATAAGCGCAGGAATCCTTTATCACAGAGGGCAAATCCTTTTGCCTGAACACATGTATCCATCTATGGAGGTAACAGATGCAGCAGCTAATGGATTTATTCGGAAACGTGACCAATCTGACGTGGCAGATGGTCGCCATGTGGGGAATCGGAGGAATTCTCATATGGCTTGGAATCAAGAAGGAAATGGAGCCTACGCTCCTGGTGCCCATGGGATTTGGCGCTATTTTTGTAAACCTTCCCTTATCGGGCGCGGTTACGCAGACCATCGACGGCATCCTTACGGAGGGACCGCTGGACATTCTGTTTAATTCCGGAATTTCCAACGAGCTGTTTCTGCTCCTTTTGTTTGTTGGCATTGGCGCGATGATTGACTTTACGCCGCTCCTGGCCAATCCTACGATGATGCTCTTTGGTGCTGCGGCACAGTTTGGTATTTTCTTTACATTGAGCCTGGCAACGCTCTTTGGCTTTTCTCTGCAGGATGCGGCTTCGGTCGGCATCATCGGCGCAGCAGACGGTCCGACATCCATTTTCGTAGCGGATTATTTCAGCTCCAAGTATCTGGGAGCAATCATTGTTGCGGCGTATTCCTACATGGCACTGGTTCCCATCATTCAGCCGCCGGTGATCCGATTGATCACCACAAAGTCGGAGAGAACCATCCACATGGATTACCAGGCAGGAAGCGTGTCGAAGACGGCGAAGATTCTCTTCCCGATCTGCATTACCGTGGTGGCGGGACTGATTGCTCCGCGCAGCGTGGCTTTGGTTGGCTTTTTGATGTTCGGCAATCTGATTCGTGAATGCGGTGTTCTGGATTCACTTTCCGACACCGCTCAGGGAACGCTGGCCAATCTGATCACGTTGCTCTTGGGCATCACGGTTGCGTCGCAGATGCGTGCAGAGAATTTCCTGAATGTGCAGACACTGTTCATTCTTCTTTTGGGGCTGGTTGCTTTTATTTTTGATACGGCCGGCGGTGTGCTGTTTGCGAAGATCCTGAATCTGTTCCTGAAAAAGAAGATTAACCCGATGATCGGTGCCTGTGGTATTTCTGCATTCCCGATGTCGGCCCGCGTTATCACGCAGATGGGACTCAAGGAGGATCCGACCAACGTCCTGATTATGCAGGCCACCAGTGTCAATGTGTCCGGTCAGATTGCATCGGTGATTGCAGGAGGTCTTCTTCTGAGTCTGATCCCGCTGATGTAATAAGTGGGTAAGGATACGCTATTGTATTTCTTTCGTCAGAGCCCGGTGCGCTGTAATGAAAGAGGTTGCTTGATACAAAAAGGAGAATAGTAAATGCTTGCGAATTTTATGGAATCGCTGAAGGTAATGGGCTTTGGTATGCTTGGGATCTTCGTTGTGGCCATCGTATTGATTGTCATTATGAAGGTGCTGACGGCATTATTCCCGGCTAAAAAGGAAGAGGAATAAGTGCTGCGGCATTGACCTGTTGCTGCCTATGCGGAAAAGGTAAAAGGGCCGGCCGGACATCCTTGGACAAGGGAGTCCGGCCGGCCCTTTTGGGCGCTACGAGCTGAGAATCTCATACAGTTTCGGAACGATGATGTCGAGAGCATCGGGAGCCATCATTTCATCATGCTCCCGGGGAGTGAGGACCACTGTGAGCTTGTCTTTGTCACAGTAGTTTTCATAGTTTCCGGCCTGTCGTTTCATCATTTCCTGCCAATATTTAAGAACATCTCCTTCTGCGGCTGCAGGGGTGTGCTCCGGCTTAAAATAAGTAACTGCTCCATGATACATTTTGGGAACATGCGCATTGAGGTCCCTGGCAACACGGGCAGCATTCTCAACCACAGCGTCCAGCATGCCATTCTCCCGCAGCTCCCTGAACAACGGACAGGTTTCAAAATAACTGCGCCGCACACCGGCCTGCATAGGGGCCGCAAGTGTACGCATTTCATCACTTGCCAGTGCGTGCGCATCCAGCAGGATCAGATGCTCAACCGTTTCACCGAGTGCCTCCAGCTGACAGGCCATCTCGTGCGCCACCACTCCGCCGTAGCACCAGCCGCCCAGGATATAGGGTCCCTTTGGCTGATACCTTCTCATAATTTCGATGTATTTAGCCGCAATCGCAGGAATTCCGCAGTGAATGTCATCCTTGTGATAAAGATTGTATGGCTCTATTACAGCAAAGGAATACATCTGCTGAATACGCTGTGCGAGCTGATAATATGCGCTGCTGCCGGTATTGCCGGTGTGAACAAAGAACACCTTCCTGGGCGGCTGGTCTGAATAAATGAAGATCTCCGTATCGCTTTTGCGATGATCCGGGTTATCCGGTAGAGAGGAGGCGGATGCGTTCACAGGCACATGATCTTCAGCGTCTGCATCGGCAGCCTCGGAAAAAAGCTCTCTCCAGGTGCGGATTTCCTTATCTTTGGGATATGCTTCCTGCAAAAGCTCCATCAGCTCTGCGAAGAGCATTCGCAGCATGGAAAGCTCATAGGTGGCCTTATTGGCTGCGATCATCAGGCAGGAAGATTCATTCTCGCGGTCCACACACGTGACGCGGAACATAGAGGTAAACTGCGGGTCAAAGTCTCTGGAATCCTCTCCCCGGCACAAAAGAGCATAGACAGAGGGCGCATCCATTCCGGCTGTGTGGATCATCTGGAGCGGAATTTTACGATCGGTAATGACCCCCTGCAGGATGGAAACATTCTGATAGGCAATCGAAGCACGCAGCTGGGAATGCTGCAGGGATAATGTGTCCAGCACCTCTCGCAGAACGTGCTCCTCCAGGCGGCTTTCCAATACAAACCAGAAGCGATTGTCAGAAACCATTCGGTCCGGATGAATCAGCTGCTGGCAGATAAGGTCATCCTGCTGCGCTGTGAGCGGCAGCACCTGGAGAACGGTTTCACCATGTGAGAGATATGCATATTTAACGGCTTCATATTCCTCGGCGGTCCAAAGGCGTTCATACCGGATCTGTGCAGCAGCTGCAATTGCGTGTAAAGAGGGCAGGGCC
>CAVBQH010000013.1:0-3408 GCA_963597485.1 Acutalibacteraceae bacterium | reverse complement strand
CAACAGCGGCAAGGGTTGTTTCCGAGCCTGTTCCTGCGGTTGTCGGAACGGCAATGGTGGTTACCGCATGGTTTTTAGTCGGTGCGACGCCCTCCAGCGAGCGAACGTCTGCGAACTCCGGATTATTGATGATGATACCGATGGCCTTTGCGGTGTCCATTGAGGAGCCGCCGCCTACGGCGATGATGGAATCGGCACCGGCATCCTTAAAGGCCTGCACGCCGGTCTGAACGTTTTCAATCGTCGGATTCGGCTTGATCTCAGAATACAGCGTGTAAGCAATACCCGCCTCGTCCAGAAGCGCGGTTACCTTACCGGTGACGCCGAACTTCACAAGATCAGGATCGGAACATACGAAAACCTTCTGAAAGCCCTCACGCTGTGCGATGCCGGGAATTTCCTGAATGGCGCCCTTGCCATGGTAGGAAACGGTGTTGAGTACAATTCTGTTTGCCATAATAATGCCCTCCAAAATATAAACATAGTGCACATATATATAGCCTGATTACTGTGGATCTTTATATATGCTTAACAAATAAAATATACCACCGCGGAACTTTGAGGGCAAGTGAGAGTCAGGACCACCCTTTCGACTGTCCCGTCGACAACAGCAACATTTTCTGCGTATTCGTGACATAGCAACAGAAAAATGGTAGACTTTGAGACGTAAAAACAGCTGAAAGAACGAGCTTAGACAGGAACATGATTAGAGACAGATTACTTGATTTTTACTACGATACCAGAGACTTTGTCGGCAAGAACAAGAAGATTGTCATGCCGGCATTCCTTCTTTTATGTGTACTGATTACGGTGAGCCTTGCATTTACGCTGCGCCGTCATTCCAGACAGGCGCAGGAGGAGGTAGCGGCAGAGGCGATGACGCAGACATCGGCATCGGAGCTGGAGCTGGAGAAGAACGCATACAACGAGGTGAATTCGCTCCTTATAGAGTATTACAACGCGGTTGCTGCGGGGGATGCGGACACCATTCAATCGATGAGCTCGGCGCTTTCGGAGGAGGAGAAGATCCGTGTGCAGGAGCTGGCAGTTTACATTGACAGCTACACGACGGTGGATGTGTATACCAAGACAGGACCGGTGGACGGCTCCTATGTGGCGTATGTATATACAAAGCTCAAGCTTAAGGACCATGAGTGGGAGATCCCGGGGCTGCAGACGATGTATGTATGCACAAGAGACGATGGCTCCTTGTACATTAACAACGAGGAATCACAGCCGACCGAGGTTTCATCGTATATTCGAGAGGTTTCGGTGCAGGATGATGTGGTGGATCTGAGCAACCAGACAGCGGCGGAGTACAATGCGCTTCTGGCATCCGATTCGGAGCTTTCGGATTATCTGGATCAGATTGCATCCACCATTGATATATCCGTCGGTCAGCAGCTGGCGGCCCTGAACGAATCCAGAAGTCAGACGGATGAGAACACGGTCTGGCTGGAGGCCCTGTCGGATGGAATCAATATCCGTAAGTCCTCGTCTGCCGACGGAACCCGAATCGGGTCGGCAGCGGCCGGGGATCGGTTCCAGCTGGTGGAGGAGCTGGATGATGGCTGGAGCGAGATTATTTTCAACGGTCAGTCTGCCTATGTGAAGAGCGAATATTTTACCAAGGTGCAGTCGGAGGAGACGCAGGAAGAAACCGAAGAATCCTCTGAGGACATCGGGGAGGCTGCGTCGGAGGATGAGAGCACCGGTGATGAGTCATCGGCGGGCAGTGAGGAAGAGGCCGCAGAAGGTGATGCGGCGGACGCGTCCGCGGGCAGCGCGCAGTGAGACGAAGCTTGCACAGGATTGGGCATCAGAAAGCAAGCGGGAGCTTGAACGGGACGATTCCGGAACGAAGATAGATCTGGGGAACAGGCAGCGGAGGAATCCGCAGGATGGAGGGAAGCATGGCACGAATTCGAGTGGGGATTCTGGGATGCGGCGGCATCGCAGCGATTATGGCGGAAACGGTTCGGAAGACGAAGGGATTCACGCTGTACGCGGCAGCGTCCCGGAATCTGGACAAGGCGACCGGCTTTGCCAGGAGGAACGGCGCGAAAAAGGCCTACGGCTCTTATGAGGAGCTTTTGAGTGATCCGAAGGTGGATCTTGTCTATGTGGCTACGCCGCATTCCGAGCATTACGCCAATGCCAAGGCCTGCATTGAACACAGAAAGCCCTGCCTTGTGGAGAAGGCGTTTACGGTGAACGAGGCACAGGCCAGGGAGCTTTTGGGCTTTGCAAGGGAGCAGAATGTCTTCATTACGGAGGCAATCTGGACGCGATATATGCCGTTTGTGCAGATGATGCGGGATAAGCTGGCGGAAGGCGTGATTGGAACGCCGGTGCAGATTTCTGCCAACCTTTGCTACAACGTGAAGGGGAAGGCGAGAATGGTGGAGCCGGAGCTGGCGGGCGGAAGCCTTCTGGATCTTGGCGTTTATCCGTTGAATTTTGCGGCGATGCTCTTCGGAACGGATCTTTTGCGCGTGGAGGCCTCCTGTACCTATACAAGCAAGCACCTGGACGAGCAGGACAACATTACGCTGATTTACAGGGACGGCCGGATGGCGACATTGACGGCCTCTATGCTGGGGATTTCTGACCGCAGGGGCATGATTGTGGGAACGGAAGGGTGCCTCGTGGTGGACAACGTCAACAACTTTGAGCGCATGACCGTATATAACAAGGCCCACCAGAAGACGGCTGTTTACAAGCGGCCCCGGCAGATTACCGGATATGAGTACGAGCTTCGGGCCTGCCGGCAGGCATTGGAGAACGGATGGATCGAGTGCCCGGAGATGCCGCATGAGGAGACGCTCCGCATGATGCAGATCTGCGACGAGATTCGTCGGAAAATGGGCGTTGTGTATCCTTGCGAACAAGACCTGCAGCCGGAGGAGATCCCAGCTGCAGGTGCAACGCCGCAGCGGGTAAATGAGACTGGAACGGAAGAGATGCCGGGCTTGGAAGCGGCGATGAAGACAGTCGCCGAGGCAGGAGCTGTGGATGCTACGCAGCCTGCGGAGGGAGTGGATGCAGCCAGGGCTGAATCTGCCGAATCTGCTGAGGAAGGATCCGCAGCGGATTTGCGGGCAGCGGATCGCTCCGCTGACGAATCCGTGACTGCATCGCTGCAGAATCCGAGTCCAGAAGAGAATGTGCTGCAGCAGCCGGAGGAGTAAGCCGGCAGACTGCCGTACTAGGTGCGCTGGGAAGCCAAAGGCGATGACGTCATGAAATAGTTGAGGGCGGCATGGCCTGGATCAGAGAGGAACGATGGCAGAAAGAGTGATAGTAGGTATGTCCGGCGGAGTTGATTCCTCCGTCGCGGCATACCTTTTAAAATTACAGGGCTACGAGGTGATCGGCGTTACCATGCAGATCTGGGATGCTGCATGC
>CAVBQH010000012.1:0-5858 GCA_963597485.1 Acutalibacteraceae bacterium | reverse complement strand
AGGCATGCTTGAAAAGCACAATCGCCAACGCGGAAAGTGCTGCTCCTGCCCAAAGCGGAGCTCTTGGCGGAAGAATGAGTCCGCCGATCAATCCTGTTACCACACAGGAATAATCCATGACCGAGGATGTCCTGCTGTGCCATATCCACCCGCAGACAAGCTCGCACACAATGGCTGTGCCTACTGCGGAGCCAATCAATAGCGCTGCGTGAAATCCGTACCGGTAAATACCGACTCCTGCACAGGGCAGCAGTGCCAGCACCACCAGATACATAAGGTCTCCTGTGGTAATCCTGGTCCGAACAAAAGGTGCCGCCCCAAAGGCTTTGTATGTTCTGCTCTTCACGACTGGTACCTCCTGGCATAGTTTCCGGCAAGCGCCGTATTCTGCAGGCAGGCCTGCTTCATTGCGCCGATCTCCTCCGAAAGGTTGATCTTGGCCGGGCACACATAGCTGCAGCACCCGCAGTCGCAGCACTCCAGTCCCGCATGCTCTACAAACGCCGGCTTATTGTCTGCCCGTACATCCCGAATCAGCTGCATCGGCACAATCTGGTTGGGACAGACCTGCGTGCACCTGCGGCATCGAATGCAGGGCGTCTCCTTCTGCTCCTGCACCGTGCGCTTGGGAATGCAGATAAGCGAAGAGGAAAGCTTGGTGACCGGCGCATCGAGATTCTGAATCTCCGTGCCTGTCAGCGGCCCGCCCGCCAGAAAGAGCGTATTGCCCTCCTTCGAAAAACGGCGCAGGCCCCCTGCCTGTTCCAGAACATCCCGATAGGTTTCTCCGCACCGCACGCGCAGATTGCACGGATGTGCTGCTGCCTGTCCGGACACGGTAATAATCCGTGTGAACAGGGGCTCCTGCATCAAAACGGCCTGATTGATCGCAACCAGCGTCTCTGTATTCAAAACCATGCAGCCGATCTCATAAGGCAGCATTTTGGCGTTGAGCGTCCGGCCCGTAATCGCGTGAATCAGCTGGCGCTCCGAGCCCTGGGGGTATTTGTCCCTGCATCTTTGCACATAAATGCGCGGATTATTGATCAAAAGCTCCCGTAAAAGCTGATATCCCTCCCGATTGGATTCCGAAACAGCGATGATTCCTCTGGCCTTCGGAAAAATCGAAAGACAAATCGCCAGTCCGCCGATAACCTTCCACGGATCCTCCAGAATGCGCCTGTAATCCCCCGTAAGATACGGCTCGCACTCCACACAGTTTGCTATCACCGTATTCACTGTGCTCTTGTTGGCTGTCATCAGCTTATAATGCGTAGGAAGTCCCGATCCGCCAAGCCCCACGATGCCGGCATCTCGAATCAGTGCCAGAAGATGCTCTCCGGAAAGACGGGAATAATCCAGATTCTCCGGATAATACTGTTCCCGGTAGGTTCCGTCGTTGCGAATAACAATGCACTCCTGCGGAACATTGCGGATGTCCGGAATCTCCTCGATTGCCACCACCTGTCCGGACACAGAAGAAAAAACGTGGGCCGACAGTTCCCCGTCCGCCCGCGCAATCATCTGTCCTGCACTGACATAATCACCAATATGTACCACAGAAACGGCTGGCGTGCCGATGTGCTGCCGAAGCGGATAGAACAGCTCCCCTTCCGGGGGCAGAACACTCTGTATTGCCTCGTCTCTCGTCAGTTCCTTTCCGGAATACGGGTGCACTCCACCCGCAAAAGTCAGTCTCGCCATAAAAAATACTCCTGTCTGCCTTTGCGGCATACAGGAGTATTATATCTTCCTTACCCATTCTTCACCAGATGGAAGACGATCTCTTCTCAAAGAAATATTTGCCGATATCCTCACTGGCAATTCCCAGCACCTCTGCTGACTTTGCCACATCAAGCACACTGAAATTACTCTTTCCCTGAAAAACCTTCGAAATATAGTTGGAGCTGCGCCCGATAGCCTTTGCGTAGGCTCCCTCCGTTCCAAAATGCTCACGGATTGCTCCTCGAAGCTTTGCATAATCAAAGACTGACTGACTTGGTTTCATATTCGTTTCATTCCTTCCCCGCCCTGTCGCAGCAGTGCAATTCCGGTGCAGGAAACACTTTAATAAACGTTTCCCTAAAAGATGCAGGCGGCCACCTGATATCTGCCAAACAATTGCATTCAGCATAGTTCACATACTTTGAACCGTCAACCGTGTCCAGTTTACATACTTTGAACCGATGATCTCCGGACTGCAGTATATAATGGCCCATAATCTACTCATTATGAGTAAAAGGCAAGGAGGTGCTGTATTGGATTATCATAACAACAAGCTTTTCTCCCAGCGCCTTCGTTCTGAAATGGACCGGGCCGGACTGGATGCATCCACTCTTGCAAAAGAGCTTGGGTTCTCCAAGTCTGCCGTTTCAAACTGGCTCAATCAAAAACACAGCGCACAATCCTATGCTCTGGAGCGTCTGGGCGGATACTTTGGCGTTGAGCCGGCCTGGCTTGCCGGAGCCATTCCTTACCGCACCATTTCTTCCCTCAGTCGGCAGCCGCTCTCAGAGGATCCCCCGCATGCAGATACTTCCTCTTCCGAGTCCAGCTCCTACAGTGATTCGCGCAGCATTTCCGCGAAGCATTCTCCGCAGAGTGCCGCAGTAAGAGAACAGCCGGATCAGCCGCAATCCGCTTTGTATGACAGCAATCAGACAGCTGCGCTCACCGACGGCGACCGCATGGTAATCAACGCCTACCTGAACGCACCTCCCGATTCCAAGGAGGCCATTCAGTCCTTCGTTCGTTCCCTGCTAAAGCATCGATAAGATTTCTCCCACCAAAGCACTGTACCACGTTACAGGATGTCAAATGTGATCAAAATGTGAAGTATCTGTTACTGTAAAAATCCCGGCCAGCGGCTGCGTGGATGTGCGAGCCTGCTCGCGCAGACGCACAGACACGGAGCAGCTGATTTTTATTTGTGGTGGAGCCTGCGCGAGCAGGCATAGTGGTTTCAGCACCTGCCAATTTCAACGTGAATCCGCTGCTTGCAGGCAAATTCACGTTGAAATTGGCAGGTATAAAAAAACACCAGTCTGAATCAATCAGACTGGTGTTTTTTTCAAATGCCGACTCCATGACCGAAGTCGACATTCTGACTTAGTTTTCTTCCTTCTGCTGAGCGATCATCGCATCGATGTCAACAGTAACTGCCTCGTCGTCACCGTTTCCCTTGGTGGGAACTACGATCTCGTCGTCATTCTCAGCATCCTTCTTAGCCTTCTCTTCCTCGTTCTTAAGAGCCTTTACAGAAAGAGAAATCTTGTTGTTCTCCGGATTGAAGTCAACAATCTTCGCGGTAACCTCATCACCAACCTTCAGAACATCCGAAGGCTTCTCGATGTGCTCCTTGGAAATCTGAGAAACATGAAGCAGTGCGTCGATGCCGGACTCCAACTCAACAAATGCGCCGAAATCAGCCATACGTGCTACCTTTCCGGTAACAATCTTGCCGACAGCGTACTTGTCCTCAGCGCCGATCCAGGGATTCTCATCAGGGAATTTCAGAGAAAGCGCAATCTTGCGGCCATTGATATCCTTAACAAGAACACGAAGCTTCTGGCCAACCTTGAAGACCTTCTTCGGGCTCTCCACACGGCCCCAGCTCATCTCAGAGATGTGGAGCAGTCCGTCTGCACCGCCCAGATCTACGAATGCCCCGAAGTCGGTAATGTTCTTAACTGTACCCTCTACAACGTCACCAACCTGAAGAGACTCGAACAGCTTTGCAGCTGCCTCTTCTCTCTTGGCTGTCAGAAGCTGCTTGCGATCGCCGATGTAACGACGTCTTCTCGGATTGTACTCTGTAACAACGAACTCGATCTCCTGACCAAGATACTTGGACAGATCCTTCTCATACGTGTCGCTGACAAGAGAGGCCGGAATAAATACGCGAATTCCCTCTACTACAACGCAGATACCACCGGACAGAACCTGAGAAACCTCGGCCTTCAGGACGGTCTTGTTCTCAAATGCCTCCTCGATAACCTTGTTGCCGCGATCCAGAGCCAGTCTCTTATAAGAAAGAGCAACTGTTCCCTCGCGGTCATCCACCTTCAGGACCTTGACATCGAGCTTATCGCCTACGCTGAGCTTTGTGGTCAGATCCAGAGAGTTGTCATTGGAATACTCCTGACGGGTCAGGATTCCATCGCTCTTGTATCCGATGTTAAGAACGGCTTCTTCCGGCTTAACATCAATGACGGAACCTTCGACCACCTCTCCATTATGAATTGTCTTAAATGATGCGTCGAGCATCTGTTCAAAAGTCTGTTCTTCTGACATTACTTTGAACCTCCTCAATAATATTTTTCGGGGTCGAAGCCCCAGCGGTGATTCCGATGATCTTCTCGCCTCCTGACAGCGTAAGATCAAGATCCTCAACCGTCTGAATGAAATAGGTCTTCCGACATACAGCACTGCAGATCTCATAAAGCTTGGCGGTATTGGAAGATCCCCTTCCGCCGATCACAATCATAACATCTGCCTGTTTCGCAATCCGGCGAGCCTCTGTCTGCCGCTCACTGGTAGCGTTGCAGATAGTCTCATTCGTCTCGATATTGTATCCTTTTTGCGCAATTAAAGCAACAATTTTTTCGAATTTTTCTGCATTAAAAGTCGTCTGTGCTACGATACAGACCGGTTTACCCGGATCTCCTTCGTAACTGCGCGCTTCCTCCTCCGTCTCAATGACCGTTGCCGGCGTGCTGCTCCATCCCACAGTCCCCTCTGTCTCGGCGTGGCCATGATTGCCGATGATGACAATCTGCTTGCCGTCTGCGCTGGCCTTCTGCACAATTTCGTGAATCTTCTTCACAAAGGTGCAGGTTGTATCCACCACCTGGGAATTCCCGGCGCTCAGCGTGTCCCACGTATCCTTACTAACGCCATGGGACCGGATGACAATCGTTCCGCCGTTCTGCGCAGCGGCCTCTTCCACGCTATTGAGAATGCCCACACCCTTCCTGCGCAGCTCCTCCACCACATTCTCATTGTGGATGATGGGGCCAAAGGTGTTGATCGGTCCGCTGCTCTTTTTCTCGATTTCGCGGTACACGGTGTTCACCGCATTCTGTACGCCAAAGCAAAACCCCGCCGTGGCTGCGGTAATCACCTGAGGTCTGCCAAGCTTTTGTGCAGCCAGGTTCAGAACTGACTCTGTCACCTGATCCGCCGTCATGTCCGTCGAATCGATAAGAACCGCATCCTCTGCCTGCCGCAGCGGCGAAGCCGCTCTTGTCATATCACGGTGATCACGCTCTGCTATGTCCGCCTTAATCTTTTCCAGATCAAGGTCATCCTTGGATTTATTGGCACCGGCTCTGGCCGCCTTCTGATTTTCAATATAGCGGCGTTTTGCTCTTCCCTCCACACTGGCTGTCAGATACACCTTTACCTGTGCCCCGGGCAGCACCACTGTACCGATATCTCTGCCATCCATAACAACATTCTGTCTGGATGCCAGTTCCTTTTGCAGCTGCACAAGCTTGGCGCGAATTTCCGGCACAGCGGAGATGATGCTGGCCATCGCACTCACTTCCTCCGTGCGAAGGTAGGCATTGACGTTTTCGCCCTCAAGCAGAACAACCTGCTCCCCGTTTTCGTACACAATTTCAATACGAATATCCGCACATAGCTTCAGCGCCTCTTTTTCAAAAGTCGACTTTGCCTCTGTGCTGTCCTCCACCGGCTTTTTAAGTCCCTTCCGGATCAGAAAAAGTGCCATTGCGCGGTACATAGCTCCGGTATCCACATAGACAAATCCCAGCTGTGCTGCCGCCTTTTTGGCGACGGTACTTTTCCCGGCACCGGCCGGCCCGTCAATTGCAATGTTAAATGCCCTCTTCTCC
>CAVBQH010000011.1:0-5601 GCA_963597485.1 Acutalibacteraceae bacterium | reverse complement strand
AGCTTGGCTAGAGCGCCTGGTTTGGGACCAGGAGGCCGCAGGTTCGAATCCTGTCGCCCCGATTTTTGGAAAGACCTGTAGGTTCAAGAACGCTTGAATTTACGGGTCTTCTGTATATACCAGTTCAATGCCCGTTTAGGAGAGTATCATATGTACAAAACGAAACTCCCCGGCAGCGGCTTTGCGAACGGACGAGGAGCATTCACTTGCAATGATGAAGAGCTTCAGCGCAGAAAGAGGAGCCTATGGAAGTTTCGAAGCCGGTACTTGACAGCTTGTATAAATCCGTTTCAGAGGGAATTCTTGTTTTTGATAAAAAGGGAAACATTCTCTATACGAACTACACGGCAGATGTCATATTCGGCCTTTTAAATCTCACTTCTGCGGACCGGAAGATCATGGAATGCATCGGCGATGATCCGGTCAATGATGCATGTAAGGATGCGATCATTGATGTGCTTTACTCTGAGACAAAAAAGGTTACCCGAAAAGTAACCTATCAAAATAAAGACAGAAGATACGTGCTGCTGATGAACTCCCAGTATGTTGCTGCAGAAGAGTTTCAGGGCTTTATTGTTGTTTTTACCGATGTTTCAAAGCTGGAAACGCTGGAGCAGACCGAGCAGGCGCTGCAGCAGTACACGAAGAAAAATAAAGAGCTGACCAGCCAGAATGAGATTCTCGACGGTGCATTCCGCCAGCACCTGGATGATGATGTGGTGGAGGAGCTTTTGAACACACCGGCCGGGATCGGGACGCATACATCCCAGAAGGAGATGTCACTGCTGATGCTGATGAGCCCCAAGCTTCAGAAGCTGGTCTCGAGAATGTCGGCTGAGGATTACCTTGCGATGATCAATCATTACTATGACAGGGTAATATCCGTCATAAAGGAGAAGCGCGGGACCATCTTTGAGCTGCACAACGATTCTATTCTAGTCGGCTTTGGTGCACTGCGGGAAACAAAGCACCATACAGATGATGCCGTGTGTGCTGCGGACGAAATACAGCGGATTATTCCGGAGCTGAACGCATGGAATGCGGAACGAGGATACCCGCCGCAGGAGATTAAGATCGGTATTCACACGGACGAGTTCACCATTGGTGTCATTGGGGGTGGGGGAATTCTGAAATATGACGTCTTCGGAAAGAGTATCAATTTTACCGCCCGCATCACGATCTCGGCGGAATACGGCGATGTTGTGGTAAGCGAATCTGCATGGAACCGGCTGGAACGCAGTTACGAGCTGCGCAGCCAGTACGAAATTGTTCCGAAGGGAATGGCAGAGCCGGTAAAGGTTTATAAGGTGAAAAGAGCATGAATGCGGCCAGAAATCCGATTGAGGATATCATCAGAGAAAATATGACAGAGGGCATGCTGGAAATTGACAGCCGCGGAACCATTCGGTATGCCAACCGATTTGCCCTGAACATCCTGGGAAAGGAAACGAAAGAGGTAATCGGACAGAAAATCGGCCCTTTGTTTCTGCAGGAAGCGCAGAATGATGATTTTATACAGCTGATCATTGATGCCTTTCTGCAGCCGGAATCCATACATGAGCAGACCGTTACTCTGAACAGATCTGGAGAGATTATATATATAAAGGCGGTTGCACAGTCTGAGATGGTGCTGGATCAGGAAAAGAGACACACGCTGCTGGCTACGGTCTGCTTTCAGGATATTTCGGACTATATCCGCAGGGAAAAACTGGAAGAGAAAATCACCGAGCTGAATCGCCTGAATCGTTCCCTGAAGATTCGAAACAACCTGATTCGAAAGATCTTCGGATGTTTTATCCTGCGCAAGCAAGGAGCGGAAAGTCTGATTACCACGGATCAGCTGCAGGCGCTGAATAATGGAATACAAAAAAAGATTACGGTCATCCAGAGTGATTTAAGAGGCTACACAGCGATGAGCTACCACCTCTCAGGAGAGGATATGCTGGCCGTAATGAACCGTTATATTTCAGCAATGTCTGAAGTGATTCTCGCGCATCATGGTGTCATTGTTGAGGTTATGGGTGACGGTATTATCTCCGTATTCGGGGCGTTTGGGAATTACGATTCGCAGTGCGAGGATGCAGCGGCGACGGCAGTGGAGATGCAGCAGAAGATGCAGGAGGTGAATGCGTGGATACGGGAGCATCAATATGACACGTATCTCAAAATGGGCATCGGAATTGACTGCAGTGAGGCGATCCTTGGCTTTGTCGGAAACGGTGTGCTGCGCGGCTTTGATGCCATGGGGGAGGCGATCGGCAGAGCGGACAAGATTCAGAGCAACACCATTGAAGGGGATATCCTGATTTCGGAGGAAGTCAGGATAGGTATGAAGGCAGAGCTGGATATCGGAAAGGTTCTTGAGGTCTCCATTGATGCGGAAAAGGAAAAGGTGAAGGTTTATCAGGTAAAAGGGATCGGGGCACCGTACCATCTGCAGTGTCCGGTGATCAAGACAGGACGAATCCGGCTGCACCGGCCGGCGGATGTTTTTTTTTACAGGATCAATGGGAAAGCAAGAGACAACACAGAGCTTGAGGGAAGAATTACAGAAATCTCAGATCAGGATATGTGCATCGAATGCCGGCAAGATCTGGCGGTGCTGACGAACGTTGTAATGGAAATCGGTGATCTTCTGTATGGAAAGATTACAGAAAAAGAAAACGATCACTATGTGATCAGCTTTACCAGCAGCGCAGCAAACTTTTCGGAGTGGAAAGAAGCACTTTTACGAGATACAGCAGTGGCAGACGGATGTATGGAAAAACCAGTGAAAGGCTAGAAGGGTGCATATGATTCGATTTGCAGTGATGACGGATTTGCATACAGACATTATTCATGACGGAAGACGCCGGGTACATGACTTTGTACAGGAGGCAAACCGTTGCGGCTGTGATTTTGTCATTCAGCTGGGAGACTTTATCCAGCCGGAATTCATTGGCTCCTGCGTCTGCAGCAAGGACAGAATCTCGGCGGTCATGACGAATATCCTGGCGGGAAAGGGTTTGCGGGCACAGGAGAAGCAGGCAATATGGGAGGAGCTGAGGAAATTTCACGGTAGTCTGTACCATGTGATCGGCAATCATGACCTGGACCTGTATACCAAGGAAGAAATCATGCACTACTGGGGAATGACGGCACCGTATTATTCCTTTGATCAAAAGGGGTTCCATTTCGTTGTACTGGATGCAAATTACGGTGAGGAAAACGGTCAGGAGATTTCCTTCGCCAGAGGAAACTATATGAAGTGGATGTTCCGGGAGAAGGAGCCCTTTCCGTACATTCCGCAGAAGGAGCTGGAATGGTTGGAGCAGGATCTGCAGAATACAGACAAGCCAACCATTGTATTCAGCCATGAGGGATTAAACGAGGGATTCCTGAATGCGGTGAATCATGAGCAAATCTTCGAGATATTAAAGAATGCACCGGCCGGGGTATTGCTGTGTATCTGTGGACACAAGCACGAGAATCGCTTTGAGTCCGAGCAGGGGATTCCGGCTTATTTTGTCAACAGTATGTCGGGGTATTCGGTTCCGCCTATGTATGCCCAAAAGCGGTTTCCGGATGAAATAGAAGACAGATATCCGAATGTGAAGTACATGTGTGTCTACGAAGATCCGCTGTTCGCAGTCGTGACCATCGATGCTGAGAAGATCTCCATTCAGGGCAGGAGCTCTGCCTTTGTCCCGCCGTCTCCGCAGGAGATGAATATGACCTTGGGCGGCGGGAAAATCAAATTTTCCGCGGAGGCCGGCAGCGTGGAGATTCCGCGGATATAGCTCATCTCATCGGCGGCTCTCCTTGCGGCTCAGATACAGGAAGAAGCACACATTCAGTACAATGCCGACGGCCGTGGAAACCGGGGCGGCGAGACCGATCTTCGTGAGGTTGGTATCTGGAAGATTGCTCATGTAGTACGCCAGCGGCAGGCGTACCAGGAGCGTCTGCACCAGTCCCTGGATCATAACCCAGAGTGTTTTGTCGGTGCCGTTGAAGTAGCCCACCATGCTGAAAAGAATGGCAGTGACAATCGCCTCCGGCGCGAAGCCCTTCAGATAATCGTAGCCATTTTGAATGACAGCAGGATCGGTTGTAAAGATGCCGGACAGCAGATCACCCTTCAAAAGTACCAGAATAAATACAGCGATACCAAAGGCCAGGCCAACACCGATACCGGTGAGCATGGCCTTTTTGGCTCTTTTGGGATTGCCTGCTCCGATGTTCTGAGAAACGAAGGAAGCCATGGACTGCATCAGCGAGCTGGGAATCAGCATGGCGAAATTAACAATCTTGCAGGCAACGCCGTAGCCGGAGGAGGCTTCCAGTCCGAGCCGGTTGACGAAGGCACAAAGGGCCAGGAAGGACAGCTGTGTCAGGAATTCCTGCAGTGCCAGGGGGAGTCCTATGGCCAGAAACTTGCGGCACTGGGAATTCAGCCGCAGATCCTTTCGTCCGATGGTGAAGGGAAGGTCCTTTTTCAGAAGAATGACCAGTGCGCATACAACACTGACTGCCTGTGCGAATACGGTTGCAAGTGCAGCACCGGCAGCATCCATGTGGAAGCCGGCTACCAGCAGCAGATCACCGAAAATATTACAGATGCAGGCGACCAGTACGAACAGGAGCGGCGACTTGCTGTCGCCGAGTCCCCGGAAGATGGCGGAGAGCAGGTTGTAGGCTACAATGAAGAAAATGCCGCAGCCGCAGATGCGGACGTAGCTGGCAGTTTGTGCAACGGCTTCAGAAGGGGCCTGCATCAGTACCGAAATAGGCCTTGCCCACAGGACCATGACAACGAACAGCGCCAGAGAGAGAATCAGGAAAACCGCAGCCGCGCCGCCGATGACGGAGCCGATGAATTCAGGACGTTTTTCACCCAGATACCGGGCAATGAGGACGGTGATGCCCATAGCAAGCTGTGTCACGACGAAGGTGACAAGATTCAGAACCTGGCTTCCGGTAGAGACGGCGGAAAGTCCTGAGGTCGAACCAAAGCGGCCGACCACCAGTAGGTCTACAGCGCCGTAGGCGGCCTGCAGGGCGAGAGCACCCAGTACGGGGAGCATGAACAGGACAAGCTTTTTGAGAATGCTGCCCTGTGTGAAATCGGATTTGTCATTTACTGCATTCGCTTTTGCACTCATCGTTTAATAAATTCCTCCTTTCGGTCATGATCCGATGAAATGTTGTCATGGTTCGGATCATACATACGGCATCCTCCTCTGAAATCTCTTCCATATAGGGCTTCAGGAACGAGAAAACCTGTGTATTATAGGTCTTGGAAAGCGCCTGTCCCTTGGGGGTTATGGACAGGAATGTGATGCGTCCGTCCTCCGGGGATCCGGTCTTGCTCAGAAGACCGGCAGCCTCCATTTCCTTAATGGTGCGTGTGACACCGGGACGGGGAAGTCCTAATGCGTCGCTGATGTCTGAGACCTTCACCTGCACACCGCTTCGCTGGAGTCTCTCAATTGTATCCAGGTACTGAATGTAAGAGGAGGCAATTCCGTCCGGAAGGTCCGGCAGGAGTTCGCGCGCGCGTTTGGCCAGGTAGCAGGCATCCATCATCTGTTTGAGTAAGTCGATGGTCATAGGTGTTCC